>JBDQMQ010000039.1:0-7529 GCA_040262185.1 Aquiluna sp.
GTGCTGGATCGAAATTGGTTCACTGTTGCCGTTGCAATCGGCGTTGTCTACATCCCTATTTTTGCCAGGGTCACCAGAGGCCCAGTTCTCAGTCTCAGAGAAATTGAGTTTGTTAGGGCCGCTCGAAGCACAGGGATGAACTCCATCGGAATCATGTTCCGTCACGTGCTTCCCAATATCTCTTCGATTGCCATTATTCAGATTGCACTTTCGCTTTCTTGGGCAGTTCTCACAGAGGCAGCGCTTAGCTTCTTGGGGCTTGGCTCACCACCACCTGCACCATCGCTCGGTTCGATGATCTATGAAGCGAGAACGTTGGTCCTAATTGCACCCTGGACGCTGTATGCGCCGGGAGCCATAATCGTGACCTTCGTCGTGGCACTAAATCTTCTAGGAGACTCAATTCGAGACATCCTCGATCCTCGGTCTAGGGAGGTGTCTAGTTGAAGCAGCGCGTTGAAAAAGAAACCTCAGAGTTAGTGACTGAGCAAAACGACCAGCGGTTTATGAAGGTCGCGAGCATGAGCGTTGGCGAGCTTGCCGAACTGATGAACAGCACAGACGCACAGGTCCACCAGGCGGTCGGGCGGGCCCTCCCGGTGATTACAAGTGCGATAGAAAAGATCTCGCAACGCTTTCAATCTGGCGGTCGCCTTATTTATGTGGGGGCCGGTACTTCAGGTCGAATCGCAACCCTAGACGCCTCTGAGATCTATCCGACATTTGGAGTCGAAGGCCGAGTCATCGCCCTTATGGCTGGCGGTCAGAGCGCGCTAGTCAACCCAGCAGAAGGCGCCGAAGACGATCTTGCAGCTGGCAAGAACGAAGCATCAGCGCTGCATTTAGATGCAAAAGACACCGTAGTTGGTGTGGCATCCAGTGGCTCAACTCCCTATGTCTTAGGTGCTATGGAGGCTGCCAAGGAAGCAGGGGCACTGGTCGTATCTCTGACCTGCAACTCTGACTCAAAGATGTCCAGGGCCAGTGACCTCGCCATCGAGGTTGTGGTTGGACCTGAGTTCCTAGCGGGCTCTACCCGCCTAAAGGCAGGTTCGGCTCAAAAGATGGTCTTGAACATGATCAGCACCATAACCATGATGAAAGCCGGCAAGACCTACGGAAACCTGATGGTCGATGTTGTAGCCAGCAACGCGAAGCTTCGCAAGCGCGCAATCCGAATCCTCAGTGAGGTTGAGCACTGTGATGCCCTAGAGGCCCAGGCTGCTCTAGAGGCAAACAATTGGAACGTCAAGGTAGCAGTTGTTGCTCATCGCTTCGGAATCTCGTCCGAGGAAGCTGTGCAGATGCTTGAAGAGAGCGGCGGCTACCTCGCAAAGGCACTGGGAGAGCTCGAGTGAAGATCCTGGGGATGATTTCGGGCACAAGCCACGATGGAATAGACGCGGTGTTGGCCGATTTTCGGCTCGAGGGCCAAGAGCTCAAGGCATCAATAGAAAAAACTAGCTCAGCAGGCTACGAGCCGCAGTTGCGGAATCGGCTGATGCAGCTGCTGCCACCAAACGAAACCACCATTGAGGAGGTCTGCAAAGTCGACACCCTTATTGGTAAGGCCTTTGCAAACCTTGCAAAAGACATGCTGCACACTTCTAATGCAGACCTAGTTGTTTCTCACGGCCAAACCGTTTACCACTGGGTTGAGGCGGAACGGGCCCTAGGAACGCTGCAGCTTGGTCAGGCTGCGTGGATCTCAAACGCGACTTCGGCACCAGTTCTTTCAGACCTGCGGATTGCAGACATCGCAAGCGGTGGCCATGGCGCACCCGTGGTGCCCGTACTTGATCTGCTGACACTCGGCCACGAAGCGGAATGTGTCGGTTCGCTAAACCTGGGCGGAATCGCAAACATCACGGTTATCCGCGAGGGCAAACTGGTTAGTGCATACGACACCGGTCCCGCGAGCGCCTTGATCGATGCGGCGGTAATTAAGTACAACCTCAGCGAAGAGGGTTTCGACCGAGACGGGGCTGTTGCCGCCAGCGGCCAGGTCAATGCCGAACTACTTGCAAGTTTTCTCAGTGAGGACTACTACTCATTGGCCGCCCCTAAGAGCACTGGTAAAGAGCTGTTTCATGTTGACTACATTGATGAGCACATTTCAAAGCTGGGCACAGCTCCTAGTGGCCAAGATGTGGTTGCTACCCTCACCGAACTGACGGCAGAGACAGTTTCTAGAGAGCTCCTCGCACACGGCGTTAGAAAACTTGTCGTTGGCGGTGGTGGCTATAACAACCTCCACCTTATGAAGCTCATCGGAACCAAGACCGGCCTAGATCCAAGGCCGTTCTCAGAATACGGAATCTCGGGAGACTTGAAAGAGGCCCTTGCTATGGCCCTTATTGGGTGGCTTAGCCTGCACAATCTCCCGGCAACATTTTCAAACACAACCGGCACTCGGAGCGCGCCTGTCTTAGGGGCGCTAACTGCCGGAAGCAAAGGCTTCCCCGCCATCGAGGCGGGCGTCTCAATGCCAATCAAGATGGTGATTACAGGTGGTTAGAGGGTCGTTAGCCAGATCCTTGGCTATCTTTGGCTCGCTCGGAGCTGCTGCATCTATCGTGCCCTCTCTGATCCCAAGGACGGCAAGCGAAATTGGCGTGGGAGCCTACGAACTCCTGCCAGCAATCCCGCTACTTTTCTGGGGGCTTTTCTTAGGCGTTCTAATTGGACCCCGCCTTGCTCAGGCAAGGGGCTCTCAGGTGGTTGTTCAAATCGCCAGCACAGCACTGGCTGCAGGACTTGCGGGAGTAACCGGCGCAACTTCTGCCGCGGTCTTCCTTAGCGGCGGTTTGGTTGTTGGTTTGGGATTCGGTGTGATTGAGGTGCTGGTAACAGCCCAGGTTCGCATCGATGGCGGTGATGCGGCTAGAGCTTTGACCCAATTGAACATCGCCTTCGCCCTGGGAGCAGTTCTCAGCCCACTAGTGCTGGCAGTGACCATGCGGCTTTTGGAGACAGATGCCATCGGCTACCTAGCCGCACTTCTCATGCTGCTCTCTGGGATTTCGTTCAGGGCAGCAAACAGGGCTCGCTCGACCGTTTCGTCGAAGCTCGAAACTAAGCCTCTGAGGCTTTTCCTGCTGGCATGTGCTTTGTATGTGGGAGCGGAGTCAATCCTGGCTGGTTGGACGGCCACCATTTTCAGTGAATTGGAGATTACCTCAGCAGAGCTTGCCCCAATCGGGACGACTATTTTCTGGGGGATGCTGGTGCTCGGTCGAGTCTCGTCGCTCTATCTAACTCCTAGGTATCTCAGCCCTGGTGGCGCATTGATTCTCTGGCCCGTCGTGAGTGCCGCCGGTCTTGGGTTGACCTTTAGCTTTGTGGGCACGGCCCAGGTAGCAGCAGCTGGTCTTGCAATTGCATCTTTTGCAGCGGGCCCAATTTACGGATTCCTAATTGCCAAGGGCCTTGAGGTGGCCTCGGTTGAGGACTCCGCCAAGGCCACCAGGCTTCTTATCTTGGCGGGCTCGGTTGGTGGCTTTGCAATACCGGCGTTACTGCAGGTTGACCCGAGCATCACGTTGGCCGCCATGGTGGGAGCAATAGCGATGTTCGCAGTTGCGTCGCTGGGGGCGCTTGCCGCAAGGACAAACACCAACAGGGAGAGAGTGGGCACATGACGCAGACGGTTCTGCAGGTAAACAACCTGACAATCACCTACTCTTTGCCAAAAGATCAGAGCTTCACAGCGGTCAAGGGAGCATCCCTTGAGATACCGGCAGGCTCAACCCTGGCACTTGTAGGAGAGTCGGGCAGTGGCAAGTCCACTCTTGCTGCCGCTGTCAATTTATTGCTCCCCAGCAATGGGGCCGCCACCTCCGGCGAGATCACCCTTGAGGGCCGAGCGATTCATCAGCTTCCCGAAAAGAAAATGCGGGAGATCAGGGGAGGTCAAATAGGCCTTGTGCCTCAAGACCCCATGTCTAACCTCAACCCAATGATGACAATCGGCAACCAAATTGCTGAGGCCCTAACCTCACATGGCTACACAACGCAGCAGGCACGACAGCGGGCAGTACTACTACTAGAGGCAGTTGGTATCTCTGAGGCCGCCAGTCGCTACGGCCAATACCCGCATGAGTTTTCAGGAGGTATGAGGCAGCGCGTGCTGATAGCGATGGGCATGGCCTGCAAGCCGAAACTGCTGATTGCAGACGAGCCAACCTCGGCCCTGGACGTAACAGTTCAGAGAAGGGTTTTAGATCAGCTAGAGCAGATGGCGCAGGAGA
The DNA here is from genome assembly GCA_040262185.1 of Aquiluna sp. Lineage (GTDB taxonomy): Bacteria > Actinomycetota > Actinomycetes > Actinomycetales > Microbacteriaceae > Aquiluna. Next base: position 4,251 of record JBDQMQ010000039.1, read on the forward strand.
TGGGTTCAGCGGTTCTGCTAATAACTCACGACATTGCCTTAGCAGCAGAGCGAGCCGACCAGATAGCTGTGATGTATCAGGGTGAGCTTGTTGAGAGTGGGCCATCACTGGATGTCTTGAAATCACCTCAGCACGAATACACAAAGCGTCTTCTGGCGGCAGCACCGTCCCTCAACGACTCATTCATGGCAATAGCCCAAGAGGGAGATTCGTCTGTAGTGATGTCGGTCGCAAATCTAACCAAGACCTACAAACTGCGATCGGCAAAAGGGACAACCAAGGAGATCAGTGCCCTAAAAGGGGTTAGTTTCGAAATCCAGCGCGGCACAACCGTCTCACTCGTTGGTGAGTCGGGAAGTGGCAAGTCAACGGCAGCCAACATACTCCTTGGCCTTGAGACTCCAGACTCCGGCGAGATTCGTTTTGAGGGTGAACCGCTAAACCTGAAGTCAAGGAAAGGGTCCCTAGAGTTTCGTAGGCAGGTGCAGCCGGTATTTCAAAATCCCTTCGCGTCACTAGATCCCCGCTACACAGTTGAGCAGTCAATAATTGAGCCACTAAAGGTCCATCGGCAAGGTACGGCATCAGAGCAGAGCGCCAGGGCAAAAGAGTTGATGGACCAGGTGTCACTGCCAGCGGCACTGCTTGCAAGACTTCCCCACGAGCTATCTGGTGGGCAAAGGCAGAGGGTGGCCATAGCGCGGGCTTTGGCACTCTATCCGAGCGTCATCGTTCTAGACGAGGCCGTTTCAGCGTTGGACGTGATTGTTCAGAAGCAAATTCTTGATCTACTTCTAGAGCTTCAAGGAAGGCTCAACCTCAGTTATCTCTTTATTAGCCACGACCTTGCAGTCGTAAGAATGATTTCTCACTATGTCCACGTCATGAAAGACGGAGAGATAGTAGAGAGTGGAACGCCCACCGAACTGTTTGAGAACCCTCAGACCGACTACACCAAACAGCTACTCTCGGCAATTCCCAACCCTGACAGGCGCAGCTAGCTCTGGATCCTGTTACCTCTGACCGCAAGATAGGTTCGCTCCAGTAATACCTCGGCTGACTCGAGCCTCAGCTGCATAATCCTGACGAACAGGAAGTCGACAAGAGCAAGCTGGGCAATTCGACTGGACATGGCCCCTGAGCGATAACGAGTCTCTTTCGCTGCGGTCGTGAGAGCAAAGTCCGCAGCCTTGGCTATCGGAGAATCCGGGAAGTTTGTGATGGCAACGGTCCTGGCCCCACTTCGGTTCATAATCTGCAGCACCTCTAGGCTTTCGGGTGTTATGCCGGAGTGCGAGAAGACAATGCCGACATCGTCTTTGGTCATGAGCGCCGAAGAGGTGATTGCCTGGTGGTTGTCTGGAGAATCAAAAGCAAGAAAGCCAATGCGGTGAAGCTTTTGACGAAGATCTTGACTAGCTAGAGAGCTTGAGCCAAGGCCGAACAGCTCGATCCTCCTAGCCTCAGTGAGGGCGGTCACCACCGCTTCAACTTGCTCTAGGTCCAAGCTGGCACCGGTTTGCTGAATTGCCTCAACCTCGTGGAAGACGGTTTTCGCAATGACCTCCTGGAGCGAGTCATTTGGGTCAATCTCGTCCTTATCAATCGAGAAGTTCTCACGAGCAGCTCTTCTCTGCTCCGATGCGACCGATACGGCCAAACGAAAGTCCGTGAATGAGGTGTAGCCAATCTCGTCACAAAACCTCACCACTGATGCGGTAGAGATTCCAACATGCTTAGCAAGCTCCGCAATTGTGCTGTTTGCCGCTTCCTCAGGCTTATCGAGCACAAAGTCTGCAATCTTCGCCTGGGCTGGTCGCATGCTCGGCTTCGACTGCGAAATTTTGGTAAATAGGTCAGCCATCATGCCTTGCTACCCACTCAGCGAAAGACACATACACCTCTGCCATTTGCTCTCTGGTTGTGTCGCATTGAAGGCGGTTAGTAAGTAGCACGCCACTAACCGATGTTTCTGGGTTGGTCATGGCGAGGGTTCCTGTGAAGCCAGAGTGAGAGAAGAAGTGAGACGCGCTCCCCAGCCGCCCCACATCTTGAAAGCGGAAACCAATTGCCTGCTCCCACTCGGAGCTTGCCGAAGGCGTGAAGAGCTCACGCCTGACACCAGCAGTGATCACAGCACTATCGCCACCGGCAAGAGCATTCAAAAACCTTGCCACCTGCGAAGAGTTAGCAAAAAGCCCGGCGTTGCCAGAAATGCCATCTAGAGCCCTTGCGCGAGGATCATGCACCTTCCCAGCTGGCACATCCTCTTTTGGCTCTTTGGCAGTCACAATTTCATACCGCTCGCCAGATGGATTGAAAACGGTTTCATCAAGGCCCAGCGGGTCTAACAGTCTTGCTCTGAGGATTTGATCAAAGGTGGTGCCGTATTTCTGTTCAACGCTCATTGCATACATCGAATAGCCGGTGCAGGAGTAGACAAGCTCCCCCCGCTGCTGTGGTGATGGAGCTAGTTCATACAACTTTGAGATTGTGCTTGCCCTTGTTGACTGCTCTTCCCACCAAGGTGGGAGTCCACTCACGTGAGTTAGTAGCTCACGCGAGGTGGTTTGAGAAAGCTCTGCTCCAACAGCAACCCAGTCACCGATTGGAGCATCCAGGTCAACCTCACCGGCATCGTGCAAGATGCTTGCAAGTGTCGCCGTATAAAGCTTTGTCACCGATGCCAGATCAAAGATGCTGTCAGGTGTCACGGAAGCTGACTCTGATGAGGCACTAAGGCGACCACCGTGCCCGGTTTCAATTACCTGACCTGAGTGCATGAGCGTGTACTGGTAGCCAGAAAAGCGGCCTTGTGGCTTTGGCCAGGTGTGCAATTCAAGTATCTCTTGAATCATCGGCATCTCCCCAGCCTCACGTTACATTTTGAGAAATAAAATTACATTTCGAATTTACTCCTCGAGTCCCTGTTGGGCAACCCTTCGGCCGTTGTAATCACCACTTCTCTGACCCACCGAGTCCGGTAATTGACTCCTAATGGACGCCCTTGAACTAGTCCTGAACCTCAACAGGTCGCTGGACATCGAGAAACAGGTCATAACCCCCGTGCACAAGCTTTGTGAGCTTCGCATCGCATGTCACATCACCACCAAGCTCTTCTAGGAACTCCATGAGGTAGCCCTCGTCCTCATAGGGAATATGGCCGAGAGTTGCCTGCCCGCCATCAACCCGGATCGAGCCCTCTTCCTCACCCTCTTGGAGCTCCAAAACAACGGTGAAGTGTTGACCGGGTTCGTGCATGAGCTCCAAATATTGGCT
>JBDQMQ010000040.1:0-7526 GCA_040262185.1 Aquiluna sp.
GATATATCCAAACGAGCAGTAGGCAGGCAATCACACCCATGGTGAAGGTGGCGATGATTGCAAGCTGCGGATTTGCAAGCAGCATCAGCGTCAGCAGGGTTGGCGACAGCGCCGACACCACCTTGCTGAGCATCATGATGTAGCCCTGGCGCTGACCAAAGCGGTCTGACCCAAAGAACAGCAGCGGCAGCGAACCCCGGATAAACGGATTCAAACCAACCCCAATGCCGTGAAAAATCACAAAGGCCATGAGTCCATTGGTGCCAAAGAGCCAAATCGCCATTACCCCTAGCGGGTGCGCTGCTATCGAGATTGCCGCCACCCGGATAGGCGTTGCCCACTTTCCAAGCGCCAGCAACAAGACCCTGGCCATAACTTGAGAGGGTCCCAGCACTATCGAGGCAATAAGCGCTAGCTCTATCGACGCCCCAAGCTCCCCAAGCATGAAGGGGAGTGTGGTGTTGACCGAGCTAACGATGAAGCCCTCTAGGGCAAACATGATTGCAAAAACAACAAGGAGCGAATCAAAGCGGAACTTGTTTCGAACCATTTTGCGAATCGGCCCTGTCATATCTGGAATGTCCCGCCTCTCAGAGCGCGGAATGGTGAGATTCAGCGGAAGGCCTATCAGCAGATGAGTGGCAACCCAGAACCAAACCGCCCACTGCCAGCCAAACTCGTTCAGCAGCAAAGTTGTCAGTGGCCAGGAAATCGAGGAGGAGAACCCGGCAAACACTGTTATGCCGGCAATTACCCTGTTCGACTTATTGCCAAAGAAGTTGACCGCGGTTGCAAAAGCAGCGTCGTAGTTGCCCATCGAACCGCCGACACCGATGAACATCCACGCAATAAACAGCTGCACAGGCTCGGTGGCTGTGGCGAGCAGTCCTAGGCCAAGCACGAAGGCGAGTGAGCCAAGCGGCAAGACCTTTCTACCTCCCAAACGGTCAATGGCCTTGCCAACCCTTGGCCCCAATAGCCCAGAGACCAATAGCGAGATCGTGAAGGCCCAGAAGAAGAGCTCGGTTGTAATGCCCAAGGACTGCGCGATTGGCACGGCCAAGATGGCGGGGAGATAAAACGAGGATCCCCAGCCGATTATCTGGGCGATACCGAGGCGTATGGTGAGGCGAGTGCCAGCTTGCACTTATCACCTCGGATCAAAACTGGCTTTAGTTTACTCGCCGTATTAGCCTGTCAGCCATGCGCTCTTTGAGTAGCTACATCACCGGCGTGAAACACCCAGAGGGTTTTCACGGCGAAGGCAAAACCAAGAACTTCTTTGAGGGTTGGTACTTCAAGTTTGTCTCCCAGGACCAATCTCAGCGCTGGGCAGTAATTCCGGGAATCTTCAGAGGCCTTGGTGGCGAGAGCCGCGACGAGGCTTTCGTGCAGGTGCTCGATGGCGCCACAGGCAGAAGCTGGTATCACGTCTATCCGGTTGAAGACTTCTCTGCGAGCGCCGATAGCTTCGATGTCCACGTTGGACCAAATCATTTCAGCGCTAAGGGCGCGACGCTGGATCTGCCTCAGCTTAGGGGCAGGTTAGAAATAACCAGTGAGCTCAAGCCCTGGCCGGTGACCCTGGCTAGCCCAGGAATCATGGGCTGGTATGGATTGGTTCCTTTCATGGAGTGCTTCCACGGAATCGTCTCATTTGGCCACAGCATCGAGGGACAACTAGAGGTCGAGGGTAAGAAGCAAAGCTTTGCAGGCTCCAGGGGCTACATCGAAAAGGACTGGGGTAAGAACTTCCCCAGCGGCTACATCTGGCTGCACTCCAACCATCTCGATAGCGACAAAGACGCTTCGCTTGTGGCATCGGCCGCAATAATCCCCTGGCTCTCAAAACCCTTCCGAGGATTCATAATGGGGCTGCACCACTCGAACAAACTTCATAGCTGGACCACCTACAACCGCTCCAAAGAATTGGAGCTGACCCTGGATGACAGCCACGTGACGTGGCGGGTGGATGGCCCTGACGGTCTGCTAGAGATAAAAGCAGAGCGAAAGCGCGGTGGATTACTGCATGCCCCGCTTCGCGAGGCCATGCACCAGAGAGTCGAGGAGACCATGGACGCGGTGTTCGAGGTTCGACACAGCATCAAGGGCAAGGTGGTGCTTGAGGCGAAAGCAACATCGGGGGCCATGGAAGTATTCGGGGACACCGAAAGGCTACTTCGAATTTGAACATCATCATCACTGGCGGAAGCTCCGGCCTTGGACTGGCGAGCGCAGAAGCCTTTGCAGAGTCGGGCCACAACATCACGCTCCTTGCCAGAGGTGAGAAGCGCCTGCTAGCGGCAGCTGAGCAACTGAGGATGAAATACCCTGACGCTCGGATCGAAGAGCGAGTACTGGACGTCTCAAACCTTGACCAGGTCAGAGAGTTTGCCAAAGAGATAGACCATCCCGTGGATGTTCTGATGAACAATGCAGGGCTCATGGGTCCGGACTTTGCTCTGTCGATTGAGGGCATCGAGTCTCAAATGGCAACGAACCACGTTGGCCACTTTCTACTCACCGCACTGCTCTGGGAGAGTCTCGAACAGGCCGCTTCCCCCAGAGTTATCTCGCTAAGTTCAGTAGTCCACCGCAGAGGCAAAATCCGAGCTGATTCCCTCGAAGAAATTCGCGGCTCAAGTAGGGATTCCTACGACAGGTGGCAACGATATGCCGATACCAAGCTCGCCTGTCTACTGTTCGCGAGGGAGCTAGACCTCAGGGCCAAGCAGCTTGGTTCAAAGGTGAAGTCAATAGCTGCCCACCCCGGCTGGGCACTGACCGGACTCCAGAGTAACTACCCAAACCGCTTTGACTTCTTGGCGCAAAATGCAGCGACAGGTGCTCGGAGCCAGGTCAAGGCGGCAACTGATGCGAGCTTTGAAGGTGGCGAGTTTGTAGGACCGAGATGGGAAGCCTGGGGTAGTCCAGCTCTCATTAAAGGCTCCAAGCGCTCGAATGATCTTGAGTTGATGAAGCGGCTCTGGGAAATCAGCGAAGAGCTCACCGGTCAGAAGTTTCTGCCCTAGGAGTAGGCTTTTTCAGTCCTAGGAGTATCTGTGCAAGCTGAAGAAATAGTTGGTTCGAGAATTACGAACCAGAGTCTGAGGCGTTGGCTGCACTCGCTTCCCGGTGTGGACAAGGTGGGACTTGAGGCTCGGGCAGCTTCCCTGGCGACAAGGTCAATCAAGACCACTTCTAAGGCCTGGGGTTTGGACATGGCCATCAAGATGATGGACCTGACCACCTTGGAAGGCATGGATACTGAGGAGCGCGTCAAGAGCCTTTGCCAAAAAGCCATGACACCTGACATGGACGATCCGGAGTGCCCAACTCCAGCCGCAATATGCGTCTACGGAGACATGGTCCCTCATGCGAAGGCAGCACTCGGAAAGAGCAAGATTTATGTTGCTGCCGTGGCAACCGCCTTCCCGTCGGGCAGGGCCAGTATGAAGGTCAAGCTTCAGGACACCAAAGATGCGGTTGCATTTGGCGCCGATGAAATAGACATGGTTATTGACCGCGGTGCTTTTCTCAGCGGCAACTATTTAGAGGTCTTTAGGCAGATTCAAGCGATAAAGCAAGCCTGCCAGCGCCCCAAGGGTAAGCCTGCTCACCTCAAGGTGATCTTGGAGACCGGTGAGCTTCAGACCTACGACAATATCAGGCGCGCAAGCTACCTAGCCATGCTGGCAGGAGCAGATTTCATCAAGACTTCAACCGGCAAGGTCTCAGTCAATGCAACGCTGCCGATAACTCTGCTGATGTTGGAAGCTGTTAGGGATTGGTTCGAAGAGACTGGTGCGCTAATTGGCGTGAAGCCGGCTGGTGGCATCAGGACCGCTAAAGATGCACTTCGCTACTTGGTAGTCGTCAAGGAGATAGCTGGTGAACGTTGGCTCACCCCCGAGCTCTTCCGCTTTGGAGCCTCGAGCCTGCTCAACGATGTCCTGATGCAACGAAAGAAGCTTTTGACAAAGACCTACTTGGGTCCTGACTACGTAAGCGTGGACTAGGAGAGAAAATGTTCGACTACGCACCCGCACCCGAGGCAAAGCTGGCCAGCTTTGAAAAAAGCTATGGCCACTTCATTGCTGGCAAGTTCACCAAGCCAGCAAACCTCTACCCAACAATCAACCCTGCAACCGAAGAGGTTCTTGCAGAGATCTCTCACGGCACGGCAAGGGATGTTGATCTAGCGGTTAAGTCGGCGAGAGCCGCATACGAAAAAGTCTGGAGCAAGCTCTCCGGAGCTGAGCGAGGCAAGTACCTTTTCAGAATTGCCAGGATCATGCAAGAGCGAGCCAGAGAGCTAGCTGTTGCCGAGACCCTGAATAACGGAAAGCCCATCAAGGAAACCCGCGACTTCGATGTTCCAACCGCAGTCTCATGGTTCTTCTACTACGCAGGGTGGGCCGACAAGCTTGACCACGCAGGACTAGGCCCAAACCCCCAAGCCTTGGGAGTTGCGGCACAGGTAGTGCCTTGGAACTTCCCGCTGATGATGCTGGCGTGGAAGATTGCCCCAGCACTAGCGGCCGGCAACACGATAGTCCTCAAGCCCAGCGAGACCACACCGCTTTCCGCACTGCTCTTTGCTGAGATCTGCCAGCAGGCGGAGCTTCCCGAGGGTGTAGTTAATATCGTCACAGGCTTTGGCGACACCGGTGCTGCGCTAGTTGGCCACAAAGACGTAAACAAAGTTGCCTTCACGGGCTCAACCGAGGTCGGCAAGATAATCGCCAAGCAGGTTGCTGGCAGCAACAAAAAGGTGACTTTGGAGCTTGGTGGCAAGGCGGCCAACATCGTCTTCGACGATGCACCTATCGATCAGGCAATCGAGGGGGTTGTGAACGGCATCTTCTTCAATCAGGGACATGTCTGCTGCGCAGGATCAAGGCTGCTGGTTCAAGAGTCCATCCACGACGAGTTCATCAAGAAGCTAAAGCGCAGGATGAGCACCCTCAGGCTCGGCGACCCCATGGACAAGAACACAGACGTTGGCGCCATTAACTCTGCAGACCAGCTTGCCAAAATCAAAAAGCTCGTCAAAAAAGGCGTAAGCGAGGGTGGTGAGCTCTGGCAGCCCGAGTGCAAGATACCTAGAAATGGCTTCTGGTTTGCACCTGCCATTGTCGACAATGTAAGCCCGGCTAACACCGTCGCCAGAGAGGAAATCTTTGGGCCGGTTCTCAGCGTCATAACCTTCCGCACACCAGCGGAGGCCGTGACGAAGGCGAACAACACTGAGTACGGTCTCTCAGCAGGCATCTGGACCGAGAAGGGCTCAAAGATGCTCAAGCTCGCTGACCAGCTAAACGCGGGTGTCATCTGGAGCAACACCTTTAACCAGTTTGACCCGACCAGTCCCTTCGGTGGCTTCAAAGAATCTGGCTACGGCCGAGAGGGTGGCCGCCAGGGCCTCCTTAGCTACCTGAAAGCAGGTAAGTAAATGAGATTAGATGTGAAGAAAACGTACAAGCTTTTCATCGCCGGCAAGTTCCCAAGGAGCGAATCTGGACGCAGCTACCAGGTCAAGGACTCAAAGTCCAAGCACGTTGCCAACGTGGCTCTTGCATCCAGGAAGGATGTCAGGGACGCGGTTCAGGCCGCTCGATCCGCTCAGGCGGGCTGGGCCTCAGCGAGCGCCTATAACCGGGGTCAGATTCTCTACCGCATCGCAGAGATGCTCGAAGGCCGAAGAGAACAGTTCGTCTCAGAGATAACCACCCTTACCGGCAAAACCGCAAAGCAAGCAGAGGCAGAGGTGAGCGCGGCGATTGACTCCTGGGTGTGGCATGCCGGTTGGACAGACAAGATTGACTCAGTTGCAGGAAGCATGAACCCAGTTGCAGGGCCATATTTCAACATTTCTACCAACCAGCCGACGGGAGTTGTGGGGGCGTTTGCTCCGCAGGACTCTGCCCTGGTTGGATTCGTGAACACCATCGCCCCGGCGATTGTCTCGGGCAATACAGTTGTGGTTGTTTCCAGTGAAAACCTCTCGCTACCGGCACTTACCCTCGGCGAGGTGCTGGCGACCAGCGACCTGCCAGGTGGGGTGGTAAACATCCTCAGCGGCAAAGAGTCTGAGCTAGGCAGCTGGTTGGTAGGTCACATGGACGTCAACGCGGTGGACCTCGAGGGAACCTCGAACCCCACCGAACTGGAGATCAGCGCGGCAAATACCGTGAAGCGAGTCATTCGTCCCGGCACCTACCCCAGAGAGGGTTCAAAAGGAAACCTCCAGCACATCCTGGACCTCATGGAAGTCAAGACCGTTTGGCACCCTAAGGGGCACTAGCCCCTATGGCTGACCGCCGGGCTTGGTAACCGCCTGCGCTGCGAAGGCATTGGCGTCTCTAAGGGCATCGACAACCTCGAGACCGGCTAAACGTTGAGCGAGATACTTCGCGGCAAACGCGTCTCCGGCACCGGTCGAATCAATAACCTCAACCTCAAAAGCTGGCGACTTTGCTAGACCCAGAACCTCGGCGCCTTCTTCACCCGATGTCACTATTACCTCGGGGAATAGCTCCTGCAGGTTTGCATGCCTTGAGAGCAGCTCATACTCATCAGCGTTTGGAAAGATGAAGTCAGAACCTGAGATTGCCTCCAAGAACTCTGGGGCACCAAACTGACTTATGAAACTCTTGCTTCCCGGATCCACCGCAACCAGCACTCCAACCGACCCTGCCTTTTCAATTAGCTCCTGGGTGCGCTGGATGCCCATTGACATCACCGCGTAGCCGGAAAGATAGAGCACATCGGTCTTCGACAGGTCGGCCGACTTTGCAGTGAGGCCATGGTTTGCTCCCCGGTCGGTGAAGAAGGTGCGATTGTTCCCCTCTACTAAAACCACAATCTTGCCGGTGTGGAGTTTGTCATCGGGCTCCAATTTTGCAATCACAAACTTGGTCTCAAAATAATTTGTAAGCCGAGCTCGATCGGCAGCGCCGACCCTGGCAACCAGCTCGACCTCAACCCCCAAGGAGGCCAACCAAACCGCAAAGTTTGCTCCCGAACCACCTGGTTTGGAGGATATCTCTGAGGGGTTGTCGGTGTTTAGCTGTCGGGCTGAGTCTGAGATGACAATGATGTCCTCAATGACATCACCCAAGACCACAACCCGCTTCATTAGTTCGCCAGCGATCTTGCGATTTCGCCGGCAACGCTGACATTGTTCCTAGCCAGACTGAGGTTCACTTCCAGTGAACTGCCGCCGGAGGCCTCAACGATGAACTGCAGTAGGAACGGAGTAACCTCCTTGCCCCTAACCCCCTGGGCATCGGCTGCCGCAAAGGCCTTCTCCAAAACGGCGTCGTGCTCTGCCCTGTCCCATGCCTCCGCATCGGGCACCGGGTTTGCAACTACGAGTGCTGACTTTGACCCTTGGGCCTGCAGGGCCCTAAACACGTCCGCCGCTTCCTTCGCGCCATCTACTCTCCAGTCAAGGGAAAACTCGGAGGTTGGCAGCCAGAAGGCGGGAAAGATGTCCGTCCGATAGCCAACCACTGGGATGC
>JBDQMQ010000041.1:0-471 GCA_040262185.1 Aquiluna sp.
GGATGACCGCGTGGTGATCTGGTGAAGCTCTGGTTTCGAATTCTGCATGTCTGGCTTACCTGGCGCAGCAGGCCAAAGCTAACCATTGATGAGGTCTCGCGGATAACCCTTAGGGTTTGGCCAACCGACCTAGATGTCTACAACCATATGAACAATGGCGTCTTCCTGAAGCTCATGGACATTGGTCGTTATGACCAGGGGCTCAGAACTGGAATTTGGCAGGAGTGGAACAGGCGGGGATGGTTCCCGATTGTTGTGAACTCAACAATTAGCTATCGCAAGGCGCTCTTGCCCTGGCAGAAGTTCACCATCGAGACCAAAGTTCTTGGCTGGGATGAAATTGCGTATTACATCGAGCAACGGTTTGTTCGCGATGGCGAAATCTACGCCCGGGCAATTATGCGCGGAAGGTTCCTAAAGCGATCGTGGGGGACGCTCACCCCGCAGGAGGTCATGGAGGGCTCTGGCGGC
>JBDQMQ010000041.1:481-7507 GCA_040262185.1 Aquiluna sp.
CTGGCGGCTGGCCAGGCAAAGAGCCTGAGGTGCCTAAGTGGGTGAAGGACTGGGCTGCATCGGTTCAGCTTCCCAAGGGCAAAGAACCGGCCCCAAGCACCTGGGACTAGTCCTTTTTATACCAGCGGCAAGCTGCAATGGCTTCTTCGATGGGGTTTAGCAGCAAGTCTTGGGTTTCCGGGTGCTTCTCCATATACCTAACGGTGTAGGAGCAGACCGGGACCACCTTTTCAGTGCCCTTGGTCCGAATGTCGGCAAGAGACTCTCTGAGTAAAATTGCGGCCAAATTCTTACCCTGGTGGGCGGGGTCTACCTCGGTGTGGACCAGGTGAATCTCTCCTGGGGCCAGGTTGTAGTCCATCAGACCAACGCGATCCTCTCCTAGGAAAATCTCGTAGCGCTTATTTTCCTCCGCGTGAACGACTTTTGGCTCCATGCTGTTAACCTCTTTGCGTGAGTGGTAATCAGGTCTATCTATCAGACAACCTACCCGTTCTGCGCAGCCTTCCCGAGGCCTCTGTCCAGCTGATCTACATTGATCCGCCATTTAATACCGGACGCGAGCAAGAGCGAACGACTCGAACCTCAAGGCGGTCGGTAACTGGCTCAGTTGGCTTCGCAGGAAAGAGATATGAGCAAATAGCGCAGAGCGCCCTGAGTTATGACGACAGCTTTGCCGACTACTGGGAGTTTCTTGAGCCAAGGCTTTTGGAGGCAAAGCGGCTGTTGACTCTAAGCGGAACGCTCTACCTGCACCTTGACTACCGCGAGGCCCACTACGCAAAGGTGCTACTGGACGGGCTGTTTGGCAGGGATTGTTTCCTCAATGAGATTATCTGGGCGTATGACTACGGGGGTAAATCTAAGTCTCGCTGGCCATCAAAACACGACACGATTTTGGTCTATGTCAAAGACCCAAAGAACTACTACTTTGACTCAAAGACGGTGGACCGGGAGCCCTACATGGCCCCTGGGCTTGTAACCAAGGAGAAGGCAGAGCTAGGAAAGCTACCTACCGATGTTTGGTGGCACACAATCGTTTCCCCGACCGGGAAGGAGAAGACCGGCTACCCAACCCAAAAGCCTGAGGGCATCCTTCGGAGAATCATCCAGGCTAGCTCTAAGGAGGGTGACCGAGTCTTAGATTTCTTTGCCGGCAGCGGCACCACCGGAGCCGTCGCGGGAGAGCTGGGACGAAGGTTTACTCTTATCGACAGCTCGAAGGACTCCATCAGCACCATTACAAAAAGACTTACCGCTCGTGGTCTCGAGTTTGAGACTCTCGAGAGATAAGCAGCACAACTACCAGCGCCAATAAGACAAAGAGCATCGCAGCAGTCATGGCCATTCCTAGGTTCTCTTCTCCAGGTCTTGAGGCCAACCTAAAGATAACCAGCGGCAAAGTCGCCTCAGATCCGGTTGCCAAGAAACTTGCCGCACCAAATTCACCAAGCGATGCGAGAGAGACAAAGGCAGCAGCTGCGGCAAGGGGCCTTGCCAAAATAGGACCCTCGATGCTGCCAAACACTCGCAGCTTCGTCGCACCGTCCATTTCAGCTGCTTCCAAGATCTCGCGGCTCATGCCTAGCCGCGCGGGCCTAATGATCTGATAAGCAAGCGGGAACAAGAAGATCGACTGCACCAGTGGAACTAGCCACCAGCCACTTAGCTCCCTTGGGAGGTAGCCGCTGAGAATCAGAAACCCTAACCCAAGAACTACCGGTGATACGCCAATCGGCAGGACGTACAGGAGCGAAGACCTTGATCTTCCGGCTGCAATCCATGCGAGCGGCAAGACAATAAGACCTGACACGACCATGTTTCTTAGGGAGTTCGCACCTGCCTCCAAAACTGTGAGGTTCAGTATCTCTCTTGCACCCTTGGTGCCAAGGCTTGCTAGGTTCTCAACCAGTCCTCCATTTAAGCTCAGTGCACGTCCGGCAATGTTCCAGATAATCAAGCCAATTGCAAGTACGAACAGCAAGGCCAGCGCTGCTCCCAATCTGCTCGGGAGGCTGGACTGCACCTCACCAAATACAGGGGTTGGTTTCGCGCCCAATCTTTGAGCAAAAAGGAACAGAGTCAGTGTGAGTAGGGTCTGTAGTAGCGCCAAAATAAAGGAACGGCTCAGGTCCAGATCCCGTAGCGAAGAGATTGCTATCTCGGTCTCGAGGGTGGCAACTACTCCTTGTCCAAGCGAGATGACAAGGCCGTAACTTGTGGCGCTATAGAGTGCGATCAATAAACCAGCAGCTGCCAGGGCTGCTCTTTGCTGAGGTAAAGAAACGCGAAGCCGAATTAGAAAATTGCTTGCACCATCTAGCCGTGCAGCCTCAAGCTGCTCGAGTGGCAACTGAGATGAAGCGACGATTCGGGCTACGAAGCCAACATTCATGATCACGTGAGCGAAAACTATAAGAAGTATTCCTAAATTGGAATCTAAGTCGTCACCTCTAAGCGGTAGCAGAGTTATGCCAATAAGAAATGGGGGCAAAAGAAAGGGTAGAACCAAGAGGGCTCCTAGGAACCCTCTTGATTTAGCTCCCAACGTCGCTAAAAAATTACCTACTGGATAGCCAAGGATCAATGAGATAGCGGAGCTCAAAACCGCAATGAATGCGGTTGTGGCCAGCAGCTCAAGGCTAGTTGTCAAATACGTCTGACCAATCCTTTAGCCAACGCTCGCGGTTGGCGGCAAAGTCCAAGTCTTCACCCAGGACGCTAGTGGCCGGCTGGGCATGCTCTGCCCAGGCATCAGGCACCGCAACACCTGCGACAGCTGGGTAGACGTACATAGCCTCGGCAACAGATGCTTGGAACGCTTCCGATGTCAAGAAGTCGATAAGCTGCCCAGCCCCTTCGGGGTTGGGAGAGTTTGTGAGTACAGCCGCATACTCTGTCTGGCGGAAACATTCGCTTCGCAATGCGGCTGTCTGCGCTTGACCATCGACCACTTCTGCCGCTGGCGAGCTGGCGTAGCTGAGGACAATAGGTCTATTGCCGCCGTAACGAGTGAAGTCGACGAAGTAGGCATCTTCCCAGCTACCTGCAATCTTTACCTTGTTGTCTCTTAGACCGCGCCAGTATTCGAAGACCTCAGCGTTGGTTTCAAAGCCTGCGAAGGTGGTGGCCAAAAAGGCGAGGCCTGGCGAGGAGAGTCGTGGGTTCGTGACCACCGTGAGGGACTCATACTCTGGCTTCGTCAGTTCGCGCCAACTCGCAGGCGGGGCAACCCCTACTTCTTCGAAGAACGCGATGTCGTAGTTGAAGCAGACGTCTGAGTAGTCAATTGGCACCCATTCCCCCTGAGCGATGCCGTTCTCGATTGCAAGCGATTGGAAGGTGTTGTCAATTCCGAAGACGACGTCCGCGACGGGGGCATTTTTGGTTAGCGAGAGCTGGTTGGTGAGCGATCCGGTGTCTCCCAGTCGGATTATCTCCAGCTCAAAGCCACTCTGCTCTTCAAAGCTTTGGATGAGCTCATCGGAGATTGCGAATGAGTCGTGGGCTGCGAGCCGCACCGTGTCTGGGGTTTGGGTGCAGCCCGTGATTGCTAATACTGCAATCGCTAGCAGTGCGATTTTCTTTTTCATGTCGTGCCTTTCGTTTGTAGGCACGGGATTGAGGTCTCCCTGCGCTGGCATTACCCAGATCAGGTTTGACGGTCGAAGACTTGCAGTCTTCCTCTCAGCCCGGTGCAACCGGACTCCCGTGATTTATTTGATTATAGGGATTCCGCTTGTCTCTTTAGAGCGGCATCGTCCGCCGCTTCCTCAGATGCACTTTTGTTCCTAAGTGGAATTTCCTTGATAAACCAACTAATTACAAATCCAATTCCGATGATGATGCCCGCGGTCAGGAAGACATTGAGTGACGACTCGACAAACCCGATGCGGAACGGGAGAGTAAGTCTTTCGTCAGCCCCGATCAGGAAGCTGGAGTCGTTGGTGACATCGGCTGCAGCGGAGCCGCCACTCTGAAGAATTCCCAGGATTTCCGAGTTCACTGGGTTAGCCGTAACGGACGCATCGCCTAGCGCCTCTGAGATGCCAGTCGCCACCTCAGGACGGCGGAAGGCATCGACAATCTTCTCGGTGACCTGAGAGAACAACATGGACATGAAGATTGCGACACCTAGTGTCCCGCCCATTTGCCTAAAGAAGGTTGCGGTTGATGTTGCGACACCGATGTTCCTTGCCTCAACTGCATTCTGGGAGGCGACCATTGTTGTTTGCATCAGCTGTCCAAGGCCGAGACCAACCATGATCATTCCGATTGCTACCACCCACAGTGGGGTGTCGGCCTTGAGCATGAGCACCATATAGAGGTAGCCGAAGAACAAGGTGGCGGTTCCGGTGTTAAAGAAGAAGCGGTACTTGCCCGTCTTGGCCGTGACTCTTCCAGCGGTGATTGTGGCGGTCATCATTCCGAGAACCATTGGCAGCATCATCAGTCCGGTCATCGTTGGGCTGACTCCGTAGACCACCTGAATGATTAGCGGAATGATGATCATTCCGCCAAACATTCCCATGCCGATGATGAAACCTAAGACCTGAGTCCTGGCAAAGGTTTTGTTTCTAAAGATATGCAGCGGGATAAGCGCAGATTCCCCCATTTTCCTCTCGATGAGGATGAAGGAAATGATGCCCGTCACTCCTGCCACATACATTGTGATCGCCAGTGGTGAGTCCCATCCCCACTCCCTGCCTTGTTCGGCAACTAGCAGCAGTGGGACTGTGGCGAGGATGATTGCTGCCGCACCCCACCAGTCAATCTTTTGTTTTCTGGGGGTGTGTGGGACGTGAAGGAAGGTGATGACCATGAACATGGATGCCGCACCGATAGGCAGGTTCATCAAGAAGATCCAACGCCAGCCTTCTACGAACAGAAATTCATCGATACCCGCAAGGGTCCCACCGATTACCGGCCCCAAAAGCGAGGAAGAGCCGAAGACCGCTAGAAACATGCCCTGATAGCGAGCGCGCTCCCTGGGCGGCACGATGTCGGCAACGATTGTGAGGGCTAGAGAGAACAGTCCGCCAGCCCCAATTCCCTGCAGGGCCCGGTAACCCGCCAGCTCCACCATCGTGTTGGCAAAGCCAGTTGTGAAGGAACCCAGGATGAAAATTGCGATGGCGACCATAAAGACTGGCCTGCGGCCAAAGATGTCACCAAGCTTTCCGTAGATAGGCGTGGAGACAGTTGAGGTGATTAGGTAGGCGGTGGTCGCCCAGGCCTGCAGGGACAAACCGCCAAGATCATCCGCAATCGTCCTCATCGCCGCTGATACAACCGATTGGTCAAGTGCTGCGAGGAACATTCCGGACATTAGGCCAATCAGCACCAGAACGATCTGGCGGTGATTCATCTGTCCGGACTGTGCTGCCAGTTTCGCGGCTTCCCGTCGGGATTTGGCAGTCAAAAGAACTCCAAGAAATAGGGTTTAGGTGTGCCCAATCCTACTCCCGTGCGTCGCAGGGCCAGCTTTGTCTTTCTGCCACCCGTCGTTGCCGCAACCATAGGAATATCCCTGTTAGTCCAGGGCGCTTTTGGGCAGCCTAACTTTGAACTTCTAGAAGAGCGAGCAAAGCAGCGAGAGCTTAGCGGCTGGGTTGTGCCAACCCTTGAGCTCACTGACTACCTTTACCCAAGGCTTGCCACCGGTTTTGCCGGAAGCGAGTGGGTTGTGGTGAACAAACTGAGACCGCTTTCACCCCTGGACTTTGAGCCACAGGTTCGAAAGATCAACTCCTCAGAATCGCTTGATAACTCAAGAGGTCTCGAGCTTCGCGATGTTGCCGCCACCGCACTGGAGGCGATGGCCAAGGAGATGCTATTTCAGGGGGCAGGCCAAATGTTTGTGAATTCGGCTTATCGGTCATATGACTACCAACTCGAGTTGTTTGTCGACAAGGTTGAACAATACGGGGAGGCCGAGGCTCTGGTCCGAAGTGCGAAGGCAGGCCATTCTGAGCACCAGACCGGGCTTGCGGTCGACGTCTCAGTTCCGGCTCAAGGCTGTGCGATCATGCAGTGCTTCGGAGACACCGAAGCCGGAAAGTGGATAGCCGAAAACTCCTGGAAGTTTGGCTACATCGTCAGGTACGAGCGAGATACGACTTCCATCACCGGCTATACCTATGAACCCTGGCACCTGAGATATGTGGGCATGGAGATTGCAAAGATGTATGCAAATAATGGAATACATACTCTTGAAGACTTTTGGGGTTTTCCTGCAGCAGAGAACTACCCAGAGATCGCTGAGTCCACAATCGACTGAGCCTGCTCAAGAACCTGCTCTAGGTGTTCGGAGCCCGTGAAGGACTCCGCGTATATCTTGTAGACGTTCTCGGTTCCTGAGGGCCTTGCCGCAAACCAGGACTTTTCGGTCGAAACCTTGACTCCACCCAGTGCACCACCTGAGCTTGCCTGGGTCTCAATGTTTGTGATGGCGTCACCCGCAAGCAAAGAAGCTGCGACGTCCTTCTGAGAAAGCTTCGAGAGCCTTGCCTTTTTCTCAAGATCGGCTGGAGCGTCCACGCGTTTGTAGTGGGGTTCGCCGTGGCGCTTGGTGAGTTCTGCATAGCGCTCTGACGGGCTGAGTCCGGTGACGGCTTCCATCTCGGCTGCGAGCAGACACATGATCAATCCGTCTTTGTCCGTGGACCAGGGTTGTCCGTCTTTTCTGAGGAAGGAGGCGCCGGCACTCTCCTCGCCTCCAAAGGCCACTTCACCTGAGACAAGTCCTGGAACAAACCACTTGAAGCCAACTGGAACTTCTATCAATCTTCGTCCAAGATCTTCTGCCACCAGATTGATCATCGAGGAGGACACCATCGTCTTGCCGATGCCAGAGTGCTCGTCCCAGCCATCTCTGCGATGAAAGAGGTATTCAATGGCGACGCTAAGGAAGTGATTAGGGTTCATCAGCCCAGAGTCGGCGGTGACAATGCCGTGCCTATCGGCGTCCGCGTCGTTGCCTGTCGATATGTCGTAGTCGTGCCTCGATTCAATCAAGGATGACAT
>JBDQMQ010000042.1:0-7478 GCA_040262185.1 Aquiluna sp.
GACTGCAGAGAAGAAGGACGAGAAGTAAATGGCTAACTACACCGCAGCAGACGTAAAGGCGCTTCGCGACAAGTCCGGCGCCGGAATGATGGACTGCAAGGGAGCTCTTGACGAGGCAGATGGCGACATCGAGAAGGCATTTGAGGTCCTTCGCCTAAAGGGACTCAAGGGAGTATCAAAGCGCGAGGGTCGCACCACCACCAACGGCTTAGTTGTTGCGAGGGTTGCAGGTGGCAAGGGAACTCTTATTGAGCTTGCCTGCGAGACCGACTTCGTTGCAAAAGCTGAGAACTTCGTCGCCCTAGCCGAAGAGGTAGCAGATGCTGTTGTGGCATCTGGAGCCTCCGATGTTGAGTCCGCGCTTGCAGCACCTCACGGAGGTTCTTCGGTTGCAGATGCTATTACCGACAAGGCCGCAATCATGGGCGAGAAGGTTGAGCTCAGAAGAGTTGCCGTAGTTGAGGCCAGTGGTGTTGACGCATACCTGCACCGCACCAGCCGCGACTTGCCACCTCAGGTCGGCGTCTTGCTGGGTTACGAGGGCTCGGACAGCGACACTGCACACGACATCGCTGTGCACATCGCTGCGTTTAGCCCCCAGTACCTAACTCGTGAAGATGTTCCAGCTGAAGTTGTTGCCAAGGAGCGCGAAATCGCCGAGGCAACCGCTCGCGATGAGGGCAAGCCAGAGGCTGCACTGCCAAAGATCGTCGAGGGAAGAGTAAACGGCTTCTTCAAGGAGACCTGCCTCTTCGATCAGGACTTTGCAAAGGACAACAAGCAGAGCGTAGGAAAGGTTGCCGAGGCAGCAGGCCTGAAGCTAACCGGCTTCGTGCGCTTCCGCGTTGGCGTATAAATAAAGCAATTTACGATGTGGGCTCGGTCAATGCCGGGCCCACTTCGCTTTTTCCGCTCTAGTATTGTCTTTGGCTGAATCTGGAGGTGCCATGGCTGGTAAAAAGCGCAGAGTACTGCTCAAAATCTCCGGAGAAGCCTTTGGTGGGGGTTCCCTGGGGGTAAACCCAGATGTGGTATCTGAAATCGCCAAAGAGATTGCTAAGGCCTCCAAAGAGGTTGAGATTGCGATTGTCGTAGGCGGTGGCAACTTCTTTCGGGGAGCGGAGCTATCAAACCGAGGCATGGACCGCGGCAGAGCGGACTACATGGGCATGCTGGGCACGGTTATGAATGCCCTAGCCCTTCAAGACTTTATTGAGCAGGCCGGCGCTGACGTAAGAGTTCAGACCGCGATCTCAATGGCCCAGGTCGCAGAGCCCTACCTACCGCTTCGGGCCATTCGGCACCTCGAAAAAGGCAGAATCGTAATCTTCGGGGCCGGAGCTGGACTTCCTTACTTCTCCACCGACACCGTTGCCGCTCAGCGGGCTCTAGAGATTCACGCTGACGAGGTTCTTGTTGCCAAGAATGGTGTGGACGGCGTCTATTCGGCAGACCCCAAGAAGGATCCAGCAGCCAAGAAGCTTGGCGAGATCAGCTACCAAGAGGCGTTGGTCCAGGGGCTCAAGGTTGTCGATGCAACCGCATTCTCTCTCTGCATGGACAACAAGATGCCGATGCGAGTTTTTGGAATGGCCGACATCACCAAGGCCCTGCTTGGCAAGGCTATTGGTACCAAGGTTCGGGCTTAGAAGGAGCAAAGCTAAATGATTCAAGACGTGATGGCCGAGGCCAAGGACAAGATGGACAAGGCTCTCGAGGCAACCAAGGAAGACTTTGCATCAGTGCGAACGGGCAGGGCTAACCCCGCGATGTTCCAAAAGATCATGATTGATTACTACGGGACACCGACTCCGCTCTCGCAGCTTGCTGGAATTCAAAACCCGGAGGCTAGATCTATCCTCATCACCCCTTACGACAAGGCTGCTCTCTCGGACATCGAGAAGGCTCTGCTGGCAATGCCAAATCTGGGTGCCCAACCAAACTCGGATGGCAATGTGATCAGGGTGAATCTTCCTGAGCTCACCGAGGACAGGCGTAAGGAATACGTCAAGCTAACCCGTGACAAGGCCGAGCAGGGCAGGGTCTCAGTTAGGAACATCAGGCGCAAGGCCAAAGAAGACCTTGAAGCCCTCAAAAAAGATGGAGCTGTCGGGGAAGATGAGGTCGAAAGAGCAGAAAAAGAGCTCGAGGCCATCACCAAGGCTCATGTCGACAAGATTGACGAAGCGCTAAAGAACAAGGAAGCGGAGCTCCTAGAGGTCTAGTTGGATAGCTCTAAAACCAGAACTTTAGGACCTAGGTTCGCCGTTGGCCTCAGCCTCGGCGGGGTTTTTCTTCTCTCTCTGCTGCACCCCTTCGCATTCACGACTTTCGCAGCCATTTCAGCGGCAATAGCTATCTTCGAGCTCGCAAGAGTTCTCCGCATGGCGGGTTGGCATGTTCCCGGAGGAGCTGCCTTAGCTGCGCCCGCAATAATTTACGCAACCTATTTCTATGGCACCTTAGGCCAGTGGTTTTCGCTCTTGGGCTCGCTTGGGCTTTTAGTCATCTGGAGACTTGTTTCGCTTTTGATCGTTGGTAAGCAGCAGAGTCCGAAACAGACACTGCGAGACTTCGGGGCAACTGGGTTCTCGCTTGTCTATGTGCCACTGCTTCTGAGCTATGCGGCTCTACTTATAAATCAAGACGACGGCACGGCATGGGTTTTGGGCATCGTGCTCGCCGTCGTGATGATCGATAGCTTTGGCTATCTTGTTGGCAGATTTTTCGGCAAGACCAAGCTCATTCCAAGCATTAGCCCTAAGAAGACCTGGGAGGGATTCCTGGCATCTGCATTGGGGGCGCTGCTCGGAGGGATAATTCTCGGAGAATTAACATCAACTTCATTTAGCTTTGCTTTACTATTCGGAGCAAGCATTCTGGTGAGCTCCGTTTTGGGAGACCTATCTGAGTCGCTCATCAAAAGAGATTTGAATGTGAAGGACATGGGGGACGTTCTTCCGGGACACGGAGGGTTCATGGACCGCATTGACTCTCTTCTGCCCTCGGTATTCATCGCCTACCTCCTAGCCCAAGTAGCCTTCTAATGGCTCTAGAGAGGGTTTCAAACACGGCTCTGGGTTATGACTCGGAGCAGGTTGATGTCCTTCTTGACAGAGTTCGCAGGCAATATGAGAAACCTGAGAGCAGAATCATCACCCCGGCGATGCTCTCCGCGGTGGAATTCGACCTTGCCCCGGGCGGCTATCGCATCGACCAGACCGATGCGGCCCTTGCGGAGGTCGCGATTGAATTTGAACACCGCGAACTCAAAGCTCGCTTGGAACGGATTGGAACCAAGCGTTTCAAGGGTGAGACCAGAAGCCTCATCGGCACGATTGTCAAAGTTTTGAGCCAGGACGAGAAGAAGCAGTTCAGTCTGGCCAGAAACGGCTACCACCCAAAGCGAGTGCGGGAAATCCTTAGGAAGGTCAGTGTTCAGGACGGTCTGTTGAGCGCCCCAAGCCCCAGTGAACTCAAGACCGCACCGCTTGGAAGAAAGAACGGCGGGCCGGCCAGGTTTGAGGTAAACGAGTTTTTGGGCATTGTTGTTGGTGTCATCCAGCGCCAGGAGCTAGTGCGCTAAAGACCAAGAGCGAATAGGCTTAAGTTTCTTGGAGGCAAATGGCTAAGCACGCGAAGGTATCTAGAGGCCGAGGACGGGGTTTATTTGTCCTTGGCTACTTTTTCGTAGCCTCCCTAGTGATGGTCTCAGCCGTTGATCCCTACTCCGGAACCATAGCTTCGGCGAACTCGGTTGACACCTACCAGCAGCCACTCGTTACCTACCAGTCCCTCCAGTTAGTCCCGCTGAGCGCGGTTGACTATGGACGTGGCAGCTTTGAAGTCCTGACCGGCGAGCAAGCTCGTCCGATAACCGTCAAGCGCGCGCCAACTCCAGAGAGTGGGAGCGTCAAGGCATTTGCGCTGAGTCAGGTCGAATCAAAAGGCTGGGATTACGACCAGTTCTCTTGCCTTGTGAAGCTCTGGGAGCGCGAGAGCAACTGGCGCTGGAACGCCACAAACAAGTCCTCCGGTGCCTATGGCATCCCGCAGTCGCTGCCAGCCACCAAGATGGCAAAGGCGGGAGCTGACTGGAGAACCAATCCTGAGACCCAGGTTCGCTGGGGCATTGGCTATATCGACGGCAGGTACGGATCGCCTTGTGCAGCCCTAGTGCACTCTGACGAGCACAACTGGTACTAATGGCAAGGGGTAAAAAGCGTCGCGGAGCACCAAAGCGCGAGTACGAAGAGCTTGACGTCACAAGACTGCGAATGTCCATCCCTCACACCGAGCTAAAGCGCGGGGGAGAGTTTCAAGTCCAACAAACGATGGGCTCGAACGCCGAGGAGGGAAAAACCTGGATCTGTCCGGTTTGTGTGGTGCTAATAGAGCCCGGCGTGGTCCACACCGTAGCCTGGGATATCCACAGGGGAGTTCAATCCAGGCGCCACTTCCATAATCACTGCTGGAAGCTCTTTGACGGGATTTTGCCCTGATGGAGATCACCTCAAACACACTCCTTCCGGCAATCCGAGAGGACATCGAACTTCACACCGCAGACGGTCAGGTCCTGGTTGGCGAGCTAGCTCTTCCCGAATCCGGAACCGCAACAGCGACGCTCATTACCCTGCATCCACTGCCGACCCATGGCGGGTTCATGGACTCCCACATCCTTCGCAAAGCCGCAAATCGCCTGCCTCAGCTTGCAAACCTTGCGGTAATTAGGTTCAACACCCGCGGCACATCATCGCCCCGAGGAACCTCAACCGGCAGTTTTGACGGTGGTGCTCTCGAGAAGAATGATGTGGCAGCCGCGGTTGAATTTGCAAAGAGTCGAGGCCTTACAAACCTCTGGCTGGTGGGTTGGTCATTTGGCACTGAGCTTGCGATTAAGTACGGACCAGACCACGATATTTCAGGCGCAATCTTGCTCTCACCGCCACTTCACAGGGCAACGGAAGCGGATCTATTGCGCTGGAATGAGTTTGCTAAACCACTGATTGCTCTTGTGCCTGAGCTGGATGAGTTCTTAAAGCCCAAAGAGGCGGCCGAGCGATTCGCTGTAGTCCCGCATGCCAAGGTGTTGGCATTTGATGGAGAAAAGCACCTTTGGGTGGGGGAGAGTGCGACCAGGAGAGTGCTAAACCAGATAGTTCAAGAGGTGAACCCCTCGGCTGGGCCTCTCCCTACAAGCCTCTAGCGCAGCTGCTGAGTGGGCATCCAAACCTCGCGGATAATCAGCAAGATAGATGCCGCAACTGGAATAGCTATTAGCGCTCCAAGGATTCCCATCAGCGTCCCGCCCATTAGGGCCGCAATCACGACAATCGATGCCGGTACCGAAACAGCGCGCTTCATGACCCTTGGACTAATTAGGTAGGCCTCGACCTGGAGGTAAATCAGGTAGTAGATAACCGCCCAGAGGGCATAGCTTGAGCCTGAGAGGTAACTCACACCAACAACGAGCAAGCCTGCTGAGGCTGGACCAACTAGCGGAATAAGGGCTAACAAGAAGGCAGCAAGGCTTAGAAGAAGTGAGTACTGAGAGCCAACTATTGTCAAAAAGACAAATAGAACGGTTGCGTGAAGCAACGCGACAGAGGTTTGTCCCATAACCCAACGACCTACCGAGAGCGCTACCTGATCAGTAAGTTTCTTGAACCGCTCACGCTTCGACGCGGCGGTAAGTCTGGAGAGATACTCCTTCATTGGCTCTAGAGAAGCCATGAAGTAGATGCTCAGAATCACGACGATGATGAAGCCGACAACACCACTGAGCACCCCAAAGCCAACCTGCAACACACCACCCAGAAGCGTTGGCCAGTTCGTTGAGTCGGTCAAGAACTCAAGTGCTCCATCTGCGGCAGCCGTTATGGTGCCACCAAGCTGTGCATCCCAAGAGGAGATGAGGTCGTTGGAAACCACATTTGTCACGATGGTTGGAATCCGGTTTATTAGTTTCGCGGCTTCTGTTACAGCTGTTGGGATAATCGCCCAGAGCAACAGAGCCACGGCACCCAAAAAGCCAGCTATAACGATGATGACGGCAAGCGGCCTAGGAAGCTTCCACTTGGTCAGAGCCCGAACTATCGGATCCATGCCCAGGGCAATGAAGAGGGCAATTCCGATGTAGGTGAGGATGGTTGCGGTTTGGGTAACCGCAGCACCGATAAGTATTGCTGTGAGCACGCCGAGTCCACCAACCAGGCCAACCTGGAAGGCATTTGTAACTCTCGCCCGCTGCTCCATCAAGCTATTCCTTTTCTAGGTCTGCAACCACGCTACGCAGGTTTTCTAGATAAGTCTTGCTTGACAGCACCTTGTTCTCAAGCTCGGCAAGCTCGGCCTTGGCATTTCTCACAAGCTCTGCCGCCTCAGCCTGGGCCCTGGAGCCCATCGCTACCGCTTCGAGCTCGGCGGATCTCACGAGCGCCTCAGCCTTCTCTCTGGCCTCTGTAAGCATTCTCGACTGCGTCTTTGAGGTCTCAAGTTCGAGGGTTTCGACCTCGAGCCTGAGAGTCTTGGCAGCCTGTTTGAGGTCGGTAATGTCTTTTTGGGCCGACTCGAGATACTGCTGCGTCTGCAACACTGCTTCGTTGTGCTTAGCCAGGTACTCGGCCTCGGCCTCTTTCCTGCGCTGAGCAATCTGGGCCTCAAGTTCGGACATTAACTTCTCCCGCACCTTGTCTTCGACCGAAATTTCCGAGCTGAGCAGGTACTCCTTAGAGGCAAACCTGGCCTCTAGCTCCTGTTGCCTTGCTTCGAGTTCTCGTTTTGCAGTTGTGCGCATAGCGGCAATCTCCGTGGCGACCTGGCCTCTGAGCCTGCCTGCCTCGGCCTCTGCGGCACTAACAATGTCTTTAGCACTGCGCTCTGCCTTTGCGATTAGCTGATCGGCCTCGATACTGGCCTCGGAGATTCTCCTAGCTGAGCGGCGCTCTGCGGCATCAAGTTGCTCTTGATAGCGCCTCTCGACCTCTTCGGTCTTGTTGAGCAACTCAGCCTCAACGCTCTCGACGAGCTCCTGGGCCTCTTGACGCGTTTTCTCACCGAGCTCAAGCGCCACCTGCTCGGCTGTCGAGAGAAATGCAGAGGCTTTTGCACCGAGTGCCGTATAGCTGGGCTGAGTCCTTAGGCCAAGCTCGTCTTCGGTTTCTTGTAGACGCTGATTGAGCCTTTGAGTTTCAGCCTGAAGTTCGGCGTTTTGTTCCTTGAGTCTTACCAGCTCCGCGCTTAGCGCCTTGAGCTCGCGTTCTACAGGCTGAGGGTCATAGCCACGACGGACGATCTCGAAGCGAGAATCTGCTGCCAAGAGATAACCCCCGATGTGCGACTAAACTTTTGCGAGCTAGCAAAGTCTACTCGGAGCTAAACACATGCGCTTTTGGCTTGCCCTCGTCCTATTCGTAGGTGGATTGGCAGCGGGCAGTGTCGGGGTAGTAAACCAGGTTGAAAACACCCCCATCGATACC
>JBDQMQ010000043.1:0-7472 GCA_040262185.1 Aquiluna sp.
GTGGGACGGCGAGTAGTTTTTGTGTTGTTGGCGGCACCTTGGGTCAACTTGGTGCTAGAGGAGCCTCTGAGTATCTGGCCTCGTTATTGATCAGCGTCTAGAACCCGAAAACCATCCCACACGCCCCATTTGAGATTGCGGGCGTTCTTGACTTGAGATAATGTAGCTTAACATTATGCTGGAATAACTAAGATGCCAGAATCGAGTCGATCATGCTTCTTGGGGGCGCGGGGAACGAGTCAGGAGTTCCACCTGAAACGCCGTCGGCGTCTGAAGGCGGCGATAATAGCCGGTCGCGCAGCAACCACCCGGTCGAAGCAATAATTGCGAGCGCAACCGCCGTCCTGGCTATTCTGGGGCTTTTATTTACCACTTCGATCTCACTCAGTTCTGACTACCGGAGCTCGATTCAACAATTTTTCAATTCGGACACTGTTGGTTCAGTCCAAGCCACCTCGGCTGTTGATGCTCCATCGGTGCAAGAGAATCTTGAAACAACTGAAGATGCTCCTGTGCTGCAAGATTTCACCGGTGACATGTCAGGCGGTGAGAATTTGGCAGAGGGTATCGAGTTAGAGCGATCGAGGATGCTGGCTGCAGTGGAAGAAATCTTTGTTATCAAACAGGCTCTATTTGAAGGAGCTGCCGGTGAATTCTCTGACGACTTGCAAGCTGAGCTCGATGAGATGACCATTGAGCTCTTGGTCCGGAATGGGTTTTCTCGAGGCTGTGCCTCCGACGTGGCAACCCCTATAGATTATCCTGCGGCACAGCCTGGAGAAGTCAACTTTTTTCTCAGAGCCGATTCACAGGGTAGTCCTCAGTCTCTCGCTTCACTCTCTTTACTTAAGCCAACCTACGATGCTGCAGAAGTGAAGCTGGACGCCAGAGGAATCGCGCGGGTGAAATTACCCGCGGGACTTTACGCATTCGACATTCAAGGAAAATTTATAAGCCTTCTGGTCCGCACCGACGGCTCGTCTTGGATGCCTGGGAAAAATACTGATCCTCGCGGCTACTTAGTCCTCGGGATTGACGAGGCCGAAACCCGATGCGAACAGGAATGACGACATGAAGTCGCTATGGAAAAAATTCAGCCGAGGCAATAACCCTAGGAAAGTTTTAGCTGGCTCCCTGGTGCTGCTCCTTCTCGAGGGATTGGCGGTGGCCTCGCTCATCTATGATTCGGAGCAACCTGGACTGCTGTTTGCCGTTGAAACTGAGGTGGCCGAAGTCCCAACCCTCGGTGCAGAATCTGAACAGCTACCAGAGTATCCGGGTGAAGTTTTTGGTCGGCACCAGCCGTTGCCTGAACCCTGCGAAGGCAACACCCTGGCCAACCACAACTTTGATTTCAATGCTGCTTCACTCCCAGTTGATCGCACAGATGGCCTGTCAAGTCTGGTCATGCAGCCAATCAGAAACGAAGACATGTCGCGCCCTAAGAACTTCTCCGTGGGAGAGTACGAGGTGGCAGTAGCAAGCGGGAAGGCTCTAATTTCGCTTCAGAAGCCCTACGACATCCTGGCAGTGCAGTCGACCGGCAAAAAAGGGCTCGAGTGCTCCAACCAATATCGATTTGACCTTGAGTTTAGGTTTGATAGAGCGGATGGGGCAGAAGAGAACCGCTTCGAAGATTATTGCAGAATTCTGGCGACCACCAATGGGGGGTGGCGTGACTCAATAGGTTTTTCTCTAATCATTTGCGAAGGTCAAGGTCTAACCCTGTGGACCTCAGACGGTACCTACCTGATCGAGGGTTACCAAAGAAATCTCACCAGTCTGTCATCGGGCTGGAACGCGCTTTCGGTTGACTTCCGTTTCGCCCTTGATAGCCCCACCGTTATGTTTTCTCTAAACGGGAAGAAGACATCGATCAGGTTGGTCGAATGGGACCGAGCAAATCCAGACATCATTCGACACAACTTTGCCGACCCAGACTTCACGCTATACCTGGGGGGCCACCCAGAGGATTTATACCAAAACGTGGGAGGGGACGATGATTCCCAGCTGAGCATAGACATAGCGCGTCTTGACATTCGCACCGGTAGCGTGGTGCAAGATTCCACCCGGTTATCGATGATTCTGAAGCAATTTATTGAAGGCTCTGCCAGTACTACCAATCAAGAGGCTCTAGTTCGCGAGTTCGAAGCAAAATTTGAATACCAATGGGAAGGTATCGGTCCAGCGGTCCTTCGGTTCTTGGACTTCACCTCCACGCGGCCCGCCATCTATCAAATTATGGGAGAAAATCCAGCAATTGAAGCCCTACCTGCGATTGACAGGCTGCAGTTTTTACTCAAGCAATGGATTGTCGACGATCTTTCCGCTGCAACCACCGGGCCGATACGTTTTGCCGAGGCCGAGCTCTTTCCCGGGTTTGTAAGCGATTCTGTTCCGCGCCAAGCAGCAGAAATCGAAATTGACGGGACATACGCTACCGATACGCAATACCGCCTAGCCGGACAACACCAAGTGCTTAGGCCAACCGGTAGGTACTTGGCGCCTGGTGAAATTGCGACCGTAACCGTTCCAGAGAATGCTTTAGATAAAGAGTGGTATGTCCAGGTTGGGATCCAAGACGCGGACCTAGAGATAATTCGAGAGAGCCAGGACTGGAATCGTTTTCCTCGAATAACCAGAAAATTCGCTGTTGACCGCCCTCAGTTCGAGATTGATAACCCATTCGGTGGACCAATCTATTTGCGCATCCCCGATGGATCGGCGGTCGGGGAAACTACGATCATGATTGACGGTGCTGTTGAAATGCCCACCTACTCGACAGCCACAACTGAAAATAAAGACAACCACCTTGCGAAATTCAATACTGCCCTTGAGACCAAGGCTGTCCCTTGGTTTGAAATTCTGGGGGAGAAATTTAACTTGACCTACCCGGTGGGAATGGCTCATCTCTTCACTGATCCCGAGCCGATTATGGCCGCGATGGATTCATCAATTGAAGTCATTAATGTTATGGCGGGCAGGCCCGCTGAGAGGTTCCGAAAGGAGTGGCTCACCTTGGACTCCACCATCGCGTCTGTGAACCCATTCCCGGTGAGCTACCCCTGGTTCGGAGCTCTAAATGAGGTCGTCGGTGACGTGCGAACAGTAAAGGACTTCATAGAGGACGACGGGGCCTGGTCACCCGTTGATCTGGCGAGCAAGAGTGTCTCGAACCTCAAGGATGGAGCGTTCGTGGTCTGGCACGAAATTGGTCACGCTCATAATTTGCCCACCGCTGGTTTTGAAGCGGGAGTTTGTAACGAAGGTGAGTCCAACGTCCACCTTTTGGCAACTGTGATCTATAACCAAATCCTTAACGCTGATATGGACACAGCTCTGCGCCTGTCGGGCTTTCAAGATTACGGATTTATAGAATCGGCTCAAGACACCATGTTCTCACCCAGCTGGCAAGCAAACCAGAGGATGTGCCTCGATGCCTGGGATAACGAAATGCAGTATCAGACTAGAAGTTGGGCTCGAATTGCGGAAATAGCTGATCTATATGGCTGGGAAGTCGTGGGAGAAATCCATCGGGTCTTCTACCAAATTGGAACCGCAAGCATGAAAGACCAAGACACGATTCTGTGGGGTTCGCGTAGGGCCAATGTGAACCTAGCTCCAATATTTGATTTTTGGGGAGTTCCCCCAACTACTGCAACCCGAGTTCGTCTTGCAGGCCTTCCTCCGGCCACCGAATTCATTGAGCGCCTTGAATTTTATCGGGAGGCTATCCCTGAAACCAGGGCCGAGTATGAATCTGTGATCAGGAAGCTGAGAGCCACCACAGGAAAAGTAGATCGCTGGGATCACTATCTGGAAAATTACGATCCTGAGTTGTCCGAGACGATGAAAGAAAGAATCGATGTAATCATTGCTTCGATAAAATAGTGGCTGCCAGAGACTTCAAATTCGCTAAACGAGGCTGCCGTTGAGAACCTTCCCCCGGGTAATCATGCCCCTCGCTTTTCCGCCAAGCCATGTGTAAGAGAAAACAGGTCGCCCCTACTTGCTAACTACTATCACGCGGCCGTTGAAGTTCTCATGCTCGGTGAGCTTGGTTTGATGCCAGTAGCTCAAATCTGGCCTGAGTGACTTCGCATAGTCACAAACTAGTTTCGCTCTCATTCGAACAGCGACGTTCATTCGATAGGGGTTATCGACGACTCTTGCACCGGTGCAAATGAATTTGGTGTTTCCATCCAGTTGTTCTAAAACGGATCTAATCTCAGCCTTCTGAGTTTCGGTGACCGCACGTCCCCTGCCCGGATAATCACTCAAGGATTTCACAATGACTGGCGCACTTCTGGCAGCGGATACCTCAGTCGACTCAGTTTCATTTGGAAAACCATTAGATGGAACTGCTACAAGTGTTGCAACCAAAGCTGCCGTTACTACTGACCTCATAAGTGGCTTTCAATCTTGTTATCCCCAACAAGAAAAGGTCTACTTAATCTTCCCAACGAGCCACCTGCCAGAATCGAACTGGCGACCTGCTCTTTACGAGGGAGCTGCTCTACCGACTGAGCTAAGGTGGCGGATCGACAAAAGTTTAGTCCAAAGCAAAATTGGTTCTAGTCTCAACTAGCTTGATGCAATAAGACCGACGCGCTTCAGCCTTGCAATAGCCGCGTCCTCAATTGGTGAATCCTTCCCAATTGCCTTGCGGCCGAGTTGAAGTAGAAAGGTTGTAGCTGGTCTCAGTAGCCACAGCGGATAGCTTCTAATCCCAATCATCTCTCGGAAGTCTTTGGGAAGGGTCGCTAGTGCTGAGTGGAATAGCAGTCGATAGACGGGCTTGGCCGCTCTAGGTAATGGCGCGTTTCTTATCCAGATGATTACTGATTTTGCGCTTTCGTCCACTCTTAGCTGCGGGCGGTAGTGATCCAGTGCTTCAACAAGCTCTTGCTCGCTCATTGGCACCCTCTCTAGTCCAAGCGGACCAACCGACCGTGACCACTGCGCCACATAAGCATCGGCACCGCCTGGAATTGGATTAGTTGAGTAGTTCTGGTGGGTTCTTAGAAATGAGTCCATGAAGGCAATGTGAACCCATAGCAAAAGATCTTTATCGGCGGCTTTGTAAGAAGTTTTCTCCCCGGAGTTCTTTTCATACTCTCCAGAAACCCTGTCATGCATGCGGTTGACACGTGAGGCCTCGTCCTTGATGGCAGTCATTGATCCAAACGTGGTGACGGTTAGCCAGCGGATGGTCCCGGAGAGCCTACCCAGCGGGTCCTCCTCATATCTCGAGTGCTGCGCTACTCCCCCAAGGGCACCAGGATGCAGGGCTTGCAAGAGCAATGCCCTTACACCACCAACCAAGGTTGCAAAATCGCGATGAACGACCCAGGGCGCATCTCCCGGAAGAAAGAACCCACCCTCGTCGCCCTCGGCAACAGCAGAGAGCCAAGGTGGTTTTCCATTTGACGAACCAGATAGCAGCTTCACGAATCTGCGCGCTAAGCGCTGCTGAAGTGCGTTGGAAGCCAATGTTGCCTAACCTAGTAATCGAGGACCAAGAAGGAGCAACCATGACAGAGGCCGAACTAATCCGAGAGTTCCAAACAAACCGCCTTCACGTTGTGCTCGCTCAGCTTGCTCCGACTGGACTCTTGGCATTTGCCGCGATCGCAACCCCGGCGATTGCCGAGAACGGCGGTTGGACTGTTCATGCCTTTGCGCTGATTCTCTTAGCCTCCGGAATCCTAGGAGCGCTGGCTGAGTATTCAGCTGCAAGTCAGGCCCAGGCGGTAATTGATGACCTCAAGGCACTGCCTGGTGAGTCGGCACTGAGAAAAAGAGTTATTAGTTTCAGGCCTTGGTTTGAGGTTGTGAAGTATTTGACCCCTGCGATATTCATCGCAATCTTTGTTGCAATTCTGGCCGCCCTCTACCTCTAGAGATCTAGAAGCAGGTGAGGTCACCCTCCCCTAGGTCTTGGCCTTCGAGGTAAGCATCGACAAGTGAGTCGATGCAGGTGTTATCTCCGTAGGCGGTGTGGCCCTCGCCATTCAGGGTCAATAGTTTGGCGCCATCCAAGAGCTTTGCA
The DNA here is from genome assembly GCA_040262185.1 of Aquiluna sp. GTDB lineage: Bacteria > Actinomycetota > Actinomycetes > Actinomycetales > Microbacteriaceae > Aquiluna. Next base: position 6,053 of record JBDQMQ010000043.1, read on the forward strand.
AGCGATACAGCCTGCTGATACGGAGTCGCGGGGTCTCCCGTGGTGCCGATAACGATTGGACCATTGGCTAGCGCAATGCCGAAGTCAAGTGTCTCCATGCCAATTCCTTCTGGCCAGCCGGTGCAGGCAATATCTGGTCCTGAGAAGTAGCGACCAAAAACCACACTTGCCTCTCTAATCTCTTTATCTAGATTGGGGCCCGCCTCTGTAACGGCATCATCAGCACAATTAATCGCGTAGTTTGCCTCATTGATATTTGAGATGTAACCGCCATCTGGATCACGGTCGTTGTAAAAGTCTGCAAGGTAGACAAAGAAGGTGCCGTCGCCATTGAAAGCCTCATCGAAAGCTTGGGACAGGTAAATCCAAGAGTCCTGCGAATACAGGGTCACAATCATCCCGGCTAGTGCGGCAGATATGCCCAGTTCACGGTCAATGGTTGTCTCCAGAGGCCGAACCTCTCGCGCCTGTAGGAAGCCGGATATCCTAAGCATTGCGGTATCAACATCACCCTCGAATGGGCAGTATGCAGGGGTGTCGAGGCAGGCAGTTAGGTAGGCACGAAGCGCGTTGTCAAACCCCTTGACCTGACCTAAGAGCTTGGTGGAGGAATCCATTGTCGGATCTACAGCACCATCGAGCACAAACTTGCCCACCCGGTCTGGAAAGAGGGCTGCGTAGTTTGCTCCCAGTTCCGTTCCATAGCTAAAGCCGAGGTAGTTGAGCTGCTCCATGCCTAAGACCTCGCGAATGAGCTCCATGTCTCTTGCGGTTTGTTGGGTGTTGAAATAGGCCGTCGATGGACCTCTGAGTTGGCAGCTCTGGGCAAACTCGGTCATGAGGGCCTCTGAGACAACCAGGTCCTGCTCGGAGCCGTATTCGAAGCCGCTGTCGGAGTAAAGGAGCTGGTCCTTTATGTCCTGATCAGAACAGGTGACAGGTGTTGACCGACCAACACCTCGGGGGTCAAAGGCTATGACCTGAAAATTCTCCCTGAACCAATCAGAACCAATGTATTCGTAGCCATCGCGCATCCAGTTGATAGCCGACGAGCCCGGACCACCGGGGTTTATGAGAATTGGCTCTCTGTCGGCTGTGCCGGCAAAGCGCATGAGGCTAATTGTGATGCTCTCACCGGTTTCACTGGTCCAGTCCAGCGGAGCTGCGATGAAGGCACACTCAAAGACCTCATTGCAGCTCTCCCAGCTCAGACTCTGCTCTTGCGGCTGTTGCCCTGGCTCCAAGACGGCGACGGGCTCTGCCGGGGTGCAGGAGGTCAGCAACAAAAGTGGCAATAACAAAAGTGCTCTAAGCCGCAACCTGCCTCCTCATGATCAAGGTGGTGCAGAGCGCCTCAAGAACTAGGAGATCTCGGACATTTGACTCAAGCCTCACCCTCGCCTGCTTGATGGCATCTAGA
>JBDQMQ010000044.1:0-7068 GCA_040262185.1 Aquiluna sp.
GTTGTTGGCAAATCTCGAGGCATCGATACCGCAGCTAATTGCGAGAACCCCTTTGACTTTTGCGGCGTCCTCCAAAAGCTCAGCCGCTCGCTTTGTTGGCGTTGTTAGCGCGTCCATCTTTCTAAGGATTCGACCTGCATCCGCCCAAATAATTTTCATTGCCAGCGGGTGCAAGAACTTTGGGAGCAACGAATAGCGCATTAGGTTTTCAGGCATAACGTGGTTTGTCGCAATCACCCTCAGTCGTTGCCTTTTAGCAGCTTGCAGAGCAAACCTTCCGACCATCAGATGAGACTGAATGTGGACTGCATGCGGCTTAATCTCTTTGAGGATCTTTGCAATCTTCCCCGTCATACCCCAGGGTTCAGGCCAGCGAAGAGTTTTGTGCTGCGGGACTTTATGAGAGCGAAGCCTGTGGACAATCATGTCCACCCCGTCATGGTTTTCGATTCTGGGGCCCTCTGAGGTGTCAAAAGCAGGCGCGATGATATGCACCTCGTGTCCCTTGCGAACCAGGCCACCCGCGAGACGCTCGGCAAACCTCGCAGCTCCATTGATGTCGGGCGCGAAGGTGTCACACGGAATTATGATCCGAAGTGAGCCGGCCATCTACTACCTATCCCCCGACAGCTGCGGGTGAACCTTTGAAAGCAGGAGGACTCCCGCTAAAGCAACGAACCCCGCAATGATAAACCCGATGATGTCAGCAAATTGAGCTTCAGAGGCCTCCCCGAGAATGATGATGGCGATTCCGACCGCAATTGCAGGGTCGATCACAGTCAGTCCCGCAATGACCAAGTCTGGTGGTCCCGAAGCGTAAGCATTTTGAACAAACCAACCGCCCAGGAAGGTAGCGCCGACCAGCGAAGCTGCGGCTAAGAGAGTAAGAAGGTCAAAATCTGCCTGGTAGAGCCTTTGAATCACAACCTTGGCCAGAGACGCAACAAATCCATAGAGCACGCCAGCTCCCGAGATGTAGGTGAGCGCACCAACCTGGCCCTTTGTGAAGGCAAAGCCAAAGCCAAAAAGTAGTAGCAGTAAAAACAGAATCCCCACGACCTGGAGCAGCTTCTGATTGCTCATCTCAACATTGATTGCTGAGGAAGCTGCAAAGGTAACGAAGGAACCAACACCCAACATTGTCAGTGCAATTGCGGACATGGTCTTCAAGTCAAGCTTGATGCCATAAATGCGAGCATTTAGAACAGAGGTGATGATCAGTGCAATCGCACCAATCGGCTGCACCACAATCAGGGGGGCTAGTGCTAGCGCGCCGAGTTGAAAAAGAACCGCTAGCACCAAGAATGTGGTTCCAGTAAGCCACCTGGGCCGCCTGAGGAGATCAATTATCTGCCTAATGTGAAGCGAGCCGATTTTAGGCTGATCCGGGGCGTGGTGCTTGGTTACTGCATCGTTTTGAAACTGCGCTCCCAGAGACAAGAAAGCAGCTCCACAGATAGCGAGAAGAATGGCGAGTGCTCTTAGCAACTCAGGTGAAGACAAACTGACACTCCCGTCTGCAGAGCAGCCCTACAAGCCTAAACCACTGCAGTTTTTGATTGTAGATTTGACCCATGACCGTCCTGCCAATCCGGATAACTGGAGAGCCTGTGCTTCACCAGAGCGCCTCCGAGGTGCAAGAGATCTCCGCTGAGATTAAAGGTCTAATTGAGGACATGTTTGACACTATGGACAAGGCTCCCGGAGTGGGGCTGGCCGCTCCCCAGGTTGGTATTGGACTGCGGATATTTGTCTTCGACTATGAGGTTGAAGACACTCGGTTTCGCGACGTAGCGATAAACCCTGTGCTCGAAGTCGAACCCTACGATGAAGGGGATCCTGACGAGGATTTAGAGGTTGAGGGGTGCCTCTCAATCCCAGGCGAGAGATTCCCATTGAAGCGCTCCCCAAAGGTAGTCCTCAAAGCCCTGGATGAGTCTGGGGAGCCCTATGAGATCGCGGCTGAAGGTTGGCTGGCGAGGATATTCCAACACGAGTTTGACCACCTGAATGGAACCCTCTACGCAGACAGGCTCATCGAGCCCTACCACTCAGAGGCGCTAGCGGTAATCGAAGAGAATGGCTGGGGAGATCCGGGGAACAGCTGGATGCCCGGGGTTGACTATCTAGAGCCCTAGAGCTCGTAATCCTGCAGCAACCAGTGCACCGGCTAATACCACCAGGATATAGGGCGCGCGCAAAGCTAAAAGAACGGCAGCAACTGCCAGCGCACCAAGTCTTGCATCGATGACAATTTGCCCCTCTGTACTGAATCCTTGAATGGCCACCAACGCGGCCAGTAGCGCAACTGTGACTCTGTCTGCAAAACCTCTAAAGCGCTCGGTGATGAACCTCTCAGGAACGAGGTATCCCAGAAGTTTCCAGCTATAGACGGCGAGGGAGGCCAGTATGACTGTGAGAATCATTTCTTACCCCCCAACGGCATAAGTGCAACTGCAGCGGCCAGCAGAATTGGAACACCGGATGGCAAGAGTGGGGTCGTGATTATCGCAACGGCGGCACCAAGGGCGGCTAGCTGCCACTGGTTTCTAAGCCTTGGCCACAGAAGCCCTAAGAAGGCAGCGGCTGCCGCAGCATCTAACCCAAACTCCTCGACAGAACCAATGAGGTTCCCTGCCAGAGCACCGATCAGAGTGGCCGAATTCCAGAACACAAACACTGCTATACCGGTCGCCCAATAGCCAAACTTCTGGTCCTTTGGCTCAATCTGGGCGGCAGAGACCGCGTTTGACTCGTCAATGGTGAGCTGGGCGGTGAGGACCTTAAACAGTCCCCTGGGACCCAAGACACTCGTGAGCCTAAGCGCGTAAAAGGAATTTCTAATACCCATGAGCCAAGCACTCGTGATGGCCGTTACGGGAGCCCCGCCAGCTGCAACAACACCCACAAATGCAAACTGGGAAGCGCCAGAGAACATAAGAAGACTTAGCAGCATGACGGACAAGACATCCAGTCCAGCAGCAACGCCAATTGCGCCGAAGGAGATTCCGTAGAGACCGGTTGCCAGCCCGACTGAGATAGAGGTCGAGAGAACCGCTCGATTCATGTTCACCTCTGAGAGTTTGCTCCCCGGCCTGGACTCGAACCAGGAACCCTTCGGTTAACAGCCGAATGCTCTGCCAATTGAGCTACCGAGGAATAAGCCCCTAGGGGCCTTAGAAACATTAGCAGAAAACTTCTCTAGCGCATAAGTGCTCGGCGCTCAGCCTCGAGGCTCATCAGCTGCCGCTGAATCTGCTCAATTTGCTCCGAGCTAGACGATCCCTCGAGCCTTTTGAGAGCTGCTAGTAGATCGGTTTTCTCTCGGTTTAGGGTCTGCAACATTGCTCCATTTACAATTCCGGCCGAATACCGCTGAAGCTCGGATTCGCCTGCAACAGGAAGTGGTGCGAGAGCCAAGCTCCTCACCAAAGGTAAGAGCTCCTCACCAACGGTATTGGCCAGTGCGTTTGCGAAATTCGACTCGCTCAGCGACTGTGGATTCTGCAGGATGACATCAACTAGCTCCCTGTGCTCTTTTTCGCTGAATCCCGCAGCCTGCATTCTTCTCAGCTGCTCAACAGAGAAAGCGGCAGGGTGCTGCACCAGGACTTGAAGGATCTGCTCCTCATGCTTCTGCTGCGGAGAGGCTGGTTGCTTTGCAGGCTGACTAGTTCGCATGGGTTCAACGCGTTCTCTAATCCCTGCCTGCTTGTTGCCGCTAACAAGTGCTGAGACATCCGCAACGTCTAGAGAAACCCAATCCGCAAGCTGCCTGGTGTAGCCACCGCGCAGTGCCGGGTCAACAATATCTGCCACAACCGGAGCAGCAGCCCTTGCCGCTGCCACCCGCGAGTCAAGGTCTGTCATGGGAAACTGGCTGATGCGGTGTCGAATCACAAACTCAAATAGCGGCTTCTTGCCACCAAGCATCTCGGTTATTGCGCTATCTCCGCGTTCTTTTCGCAGGTCCGCAGGATCTAAACCTTCGGGACCTGCCGCTACGAAGGTGAGGGCGTTGAACTTACTGCTGTCGCCATAGACCCTCAGGGCAGCTTTCTGCCCTGCGGCATCTGGATCAAAGGTGAAGATGACGCTTGCTGGGTCACTCGACTGGCCCAGAAGGCGATTTATGAGTCTGATGTGGTCCTCACCAAATGCCGTGCCACAGGTTGCGACTGCGGTTTGATGACCGGCAAGGTGGCAAGCCATAACATCGGTATAGCCCTCAACAACTATGACCTCACGCTTCTTTACTATCTCCTTGCGAGCCAGGTCCAGACCATAGAGCACCCCCGACTTGTGGTAAACGGGAGTCTCTGGAGTATTGAGGTACTTGGGACCCTCGTCGTCGTCATATAGCTTTCGAGCACCAAAACCCAACACCTGCTCATTGGCATCCTTGATGGGCCAAAGAACTCGGCCGCGGAATCTGTCGTAGCCACCTTTGTCGCTCTGCATGGCAAGGCCAACTGTGATCAGATCCTCAATCTTGTGACCCTTTGATGTCAGGTGGTCAAGCAAATTCCGCCAACCTTTTGGGGCGTAACCAATTCCAAAGGTTGCAGCAGAATTCGCATCAAATCCACGCGAAACCAGGAATTCCCTGGCCTTCAGCGCCTCCTCCGAGGCCAGTTGCTCCTGATAGAACGAGGCTGCCAGCTTGTTTAGCTCAAGAAGCTTCGAGCGGTTAGAGGTTTCTGGCGCCCCCTCTTCATAGCTGAGCTCGTAGCCAACTTTCTGCGCTAGACGCTCAACAGCCTCGGTAAAGCTGATGCTTTCAATCTCCTGCAGGAACTTATAGACATCACCACCGACTCCGCAGCCGAAACAATGGTAAAAAGCGGGGTTGGCTCTGACGTTGAAACTTGGCGTTTTCTCGCCGTGAAAAGGACAAAGCCCCTTGAAACTTCCAGAGCTGGCGGGCTTGAGGGAGACATAGCCGCCGATTACCTCGACAATGTCGGCGCGCTCCTTGAGCTGTTCAATGTCTGAGGACTTTACCCGGGAAGCCATAAATGAATCTTACGAGCGCAAGCGCTGATGCATGGCAACCGCAATCGGATCGGTAAGCGACGCTACCTGATCGACAATTACTCGCTTACGCGACTGATCAGACTCAGCCTTGTTCCACGCTTCCAGTGACACAGGATCGAGCTGCTCACTACCTGACTGGTAGAGCAAATCTGCTAGCTCCATAAGCAAGTTGCGCTGGTCCTCGTAATAGCCCTGACGATCATCGCTGGTCATTACCTGGGATGCCACGATGCCCTTCAATACCGCAATCTCACTCCGGACCTTGGAAGGAATGATTACCCCAGCCCGATAGCGAGTCAAAGATGAGCGGGATGCGTTCTGGAGGATTGACTCGCAGGTTCTTGACACAAATGATCCAATTAGGTCACTAGTCAGGTTCTTGAGCTGGGCAAGGGCGCGCGGAGATCCATCGAACTGTCTGAGCCAATAGCTTGACTGCTGAAGAAGATCAAATGCCTCTTCTAGTTGAACCTTCGCAAGCATGCCCCCTGACCACTTGCCGACCTCTTCAATCAGTGCCTCCGCAGAGGCCGGATCAGAGATCACAGCCGGGTCTATGAAGCCTTCAACAATGGCGTCTTCGAAGTCGTGCACGGAGTAAGCAACGTCGTCCGCAAAGTCCATGATCTGAGCCTCGACACACTTTGCTCCATCCGGCGCCTCCTGGCGCATCCAATCAAAGACCTCAAGATCGTCTCCGTAGACTCCGAACTTGACCTGGTTGCCGTATTCGCTTGCCTGATGCAATTGCCATGGGTACTTGGTAGCGGCATCCAGAGATGCCCGAGTCAGGTTTAGACCTCGAGAGACACCTGAGTCATCGTAAATCTTTGTTTCAAGTCGAGTGAGGATTCTGAAGGTCTGGGCATTTCCCTCGAAGCCTCCAATGTCTGCGGCCCATAGATTCAAGGCCGATTCACCGTTGTGACCAAATGGTGGATGCCCCAAATCGTGCGCGAGACAGGCCATGTCAACCAGGTCCGGATCAACTCCGAGGGCATTGGCCAGCTCTCTGCCAACCTGAGCCACCTCTAGTGAATGCGTTAGGCGCGTTCTTGCAAAGTCTCCCGAGGACGGTGAGAGCACCTGGGTTTTTGAGCTCAGCCTTCTAAAAGCGGCAGCGTGCAAAACCCTTGCACGATCGCGGGCAAACTCTCCACGTCTGACCATCGACGACCTAGGCTGTGGAACAAATCTCTCCCGGTCGAAGTCGCTGTAGCCAGTCTCGATTGGCTGATCCATCATCCCCCCGAGACCGAAAGTTCAGCCAGTTCCAGCTGGGACCGAGGGCTCTCGCTAAGCTCTGGGGAATCCAGCCAGTTCTCCGGCAGCGCACAGCTCTTCACTCCCCCGAGCCTACCTCTGGGGCCCTCTGCCTCCTCGCCCGGATAGGGCGATGTGGGGTCTAGCTGGCCCAGAAGTTCAGCTATCTCATCGAGAGAGTTCGCCATTGCAAGCTGGGCTCGAAGTTCGCCGCCAACTGGGTAACCCTTGAAGTACCAAGCCACGTGCTTTCTGATGTCGCGGCAGGCTCTGTTCTCCTCTTCAAAGAACTCTGTAAGCAGCTGGGCGTGGCGATAAAAGGCATCCGCAACCTCACCTAGTGATGGCATGGAACTCTGGGTTGGTGCACTTTCGCCCTTCAGGTAAGCGCTGATAGAGCGCTCTAGGTCACCGAATAGCCATGGTCTGCCGAGGCATCCCCTGCCAACCACTACCCCATCGACACCTGTCTGGCGCATCATCTCAACCGCATCCTCGCCACTCCATATGTCACCGTTTCCCAGCACCTGACAGTCTGGTAAAGCAGCTCTCAACTCCGCGATGGCCTGCCAATCGGCCTTGCCAGAGTAGTACTGCTCTGCGGTTCGTCCGTGAAGTGCTACGGCCGCAACACCTGCGTCCCTTGCCGTTTTACCTGCATCGATAAAGGTTAGGTGCTCGTCATCAATGCCCTTGCGCATCTTGACGGTGACCGGAATCTCGCCCGCCGCCCGCACTGCGGCGTTGACTATCGCCGAGAACAGGTCC
>JBDQMQ010000045.1:0-7053 GCA_040262185.1 Aquiluna sp.
CCTACATGGCAGAGAACTACCGCTCGATGTGGTTTTTTGATGCCCATGTGTGGCGCGAGGCAGAGCTCGAGCGCTTTGAGCTCAGCGAGATTTTTAGGCAGTCAGACGAGAGGTTCAAAGAGATCCTCAATTCCATCCGTGACGGTTCGGTAACAGGTGACATGCTCGAGGAGCTGAATCAGGCGGGCAATCGACAGCCTCCCCATGCTGATGTGATAAAACTTGCGACCATCAATGAAACCGTGAATGCGGTTAATCGCCAGCGCATGAACCTGATAACCACCAAGCCAAAAACATTCTTAGCCAGCTACTCAGAGGGTGCTGAGAAGATCTTTGGCAGGGCACTCCCCGCAGAGACCCAGCTGGACCTAAAGGTCGGGGCTCAGGTGATGTTTATCAAAAACGATGACACCTCAATGACCAAAGGTTCTGATGGTGCAAGGGTTCGTAGGTGGGTGAACGGAACCATCGGCCACGTTATTGACCTGCCGGCATCGGGACTTGTGGTGGTGGAGGTTGACGGCGAGGAGATTGAGGTCGGCCCATCGACATGGGAAAAGGTCCGTTACGAGGTCGAGGAGGAGTTTGATGAGGCTTCTGGCAGGGTAAAAGAGACCTTAGTTCCTATTACCTTGGCCGAGTTTAAGCAGGTTCCACTTCGTCTTGCCTGGGCTGTCACAATCCACAAGTCCCAAGGTCAGACCTATGACGAGGTGCAGATCGACATGGGTAGGGGGGCCTTTTCACCAGGCCAGACTTACGTTGCTCTCTCGAGGGTCAGGTCGCTGGAGGGTATGTATCTAAATCGACCGATTAGCATGCGAGACGTAATGGTTGACAAAGATGTCATTCGCTTTATGTCAGGCGCTATCCCTGCTCCTGATCTCGACCAGGAGCCCTTAGCCACCAGTTCAGAGCATCTGCCACCCTTCTAGACCAGTAGCTCTCGTGGTGGCCGGTGTAGGGGTAGATGTTTGCAACCAACAGGTTTGGCTCTGAGAAGCCCTTGGAGCGCATCACCTCAGCGGCCATGAGGTGAAGTGGCGGGTAGTGCTCGTCTAGCTCCTTGGTGCCACTGTCTGTCCAGATGCGGTGTCGGCCATCGGTAGGCAGCATGCTTGTCAGTTCGTTGACCATGGTGGACTGACCAAGAAGCCAGTGGGTGGAGAAGCAGATTGCGGCTCCAAAGAGCGCAGGGCGCTTGCTCATGGCATAGAGGGAAATCAAACCTCCCATTGATGCACCCATAACTGCTGTGCGGTCTGGATCGTGCTCAATCGCGTACCTATCGAGAACAAACGGCAAGATGGCGTCCGCAATCAAGGAGACATAAGCATCACCGAGGCTGTCGGTCCCGGTGGTCTTGTATTCATCCGCAAGCGCGTCCCAGAACTCGGGATGGCGGTCCAGGATGCTCTGAGGTGAAAGCTCTCTCATTCGAGTCTCCGCGCTCAGACCCCAGACTCCAACCACCAAAGGCTTTTCGCCTCTGACCTCGTCGCGGATTGCCGGGATGACCTCCCAGGTTTTCCCGGCGAAGCTCTCCTGTTCATCAAAGAGATTCCTACCATCGTGCATAAAGACGATCGGGGTCTTAGCGTTCAGCGTCTCTGGCACCCAAACATCGACCCTGTGGTTGTCGAATTCAAAGCGCTGTAGCTTTCCCCCGCCAAGGCGAATACTCAAAAGCTTGCGCTCGCGGAAGAACATAAACAGCGGGAATGTAAAGGCGATTGCCGTTATCCCAGAGAGTAGGAAGTAGAGCCAGACTCGCTTCATGCCCAGTCGTCTTGCCTCGCTGATCATAAAGATTGCCACAGCCACACCTACGACCAGAAGATCCACGGAAAGCACCCAGTCAACGGTTGATCCAAACCATGCGGACAGGTAGTCGGCTTCCTCAAAGACCGCCAGAGCGTTCAGCGTCCACGCAGTGATTAGCCCGATGGCTGAGGTGATGAGGTAGAGGGCGGCTTTCACCGAGTGTTTTCTGAACATTCAGGAATCTTTTCACGGATTAGGCAAATGTATTTAGTCAAGACTCACTAAGGAACAAAATGCGCCGCATCGGCAACTTGGTTGTGAGGCGCTCAAAGCTGATTTTATTTGGTTTTGTGAGCCTTGTGATCCTCTCCACTTTCTGGGGCTTTCAGGCATTTGGAACACTCAAGGGTGGCGGCTATGACAACCCAAACTCAGATTCAACTCTGGTAACTGAGCTTCTCGAAAGCGAGTTTGGGGTTGATCCGGCAGAGGTTCTTGTTCTGATGGACCTGCCCTCTGACGCCGACGAAATCGATGCCAATGGGTTTCCCGTCAATTTTGAAAGGGTCCAGGCACTCAGCGCAGACCTATTAGACATAGCTGGAGTTGAGTCCGTACTCAACTACTACACGCTCGGCTCGCCACCGAACCTCAAGAGTGAAGACGGCCGGCTCATCTATCTGCTGGTTGATCTCGACAACAGCGTTGACCAGACGCCTGTGGTGGCCGAGATTGTCGATGACTACACCGGCAACTACCAGGGGGCAGAGGTCCACGTCTCCGGCTTTGGAGCCGTTACCAAAGCCATCAACGAGACAATCTATGAGGACATTATTCGTGCGGAGATTGTTGCGATTCCGATAGTTGTCTTCCTACTTATCTTTGTATTTGGGTCTTTGGTTGCTGCGGGTCTGCCGCTGTTTGTTGGAGGGCTAGCAATCGTTGGGTCGTTTTTCATCATTTGGATCGGTAGCCAGTTCACCGACGTCAGCATCTTTGCCCTGAACCTCATTACCGGTTTGGGACTTGGTCTTGGCATTGATTACAGCCTCTTGGTTGTGAACCGCTTCCGTGAGGAGCGAGCTTCGGGTAATGATGTGCCAACTGCAGTTACCAACACCGTAGCCTCGGCTGGAAAGACAGTGCTCTTTTCGGGACTAACGGTAGCTCTGGTGCTGGTCTCCATGGTTTTCTTTCCGCAGTACTTCTTGCAGTCCTTTGCACTCGCGGGTGTGGCGGTGGTGATTTTTGCAATTCTGGGAGCGGCGGTTGCAGTTCCTGCAATGCTCAATCTTCTGGGTGACCGGGTAAACAGTTTGCGACTAATAAAGAGAGATCTGACGCCGAGGGATACCGGGGTTTGGGAAAAAATTGCGCGCTTCACGATGCGCCGTCCGCTACCAATCTTGTTCGTTGGGCTTTTGTTCTTGGCCTCGCTCTTTTCGCTCTCATCATCGGTGGTTTTTGGCCAGTCCGATGACAGGGTTTTGCCAGCTGACTCGCCAGCCAGGGTTGCAAGTGATCTGCTTCGTGAGCGTTTTGAGGGTCGAGAGTCCTCACCAATTGAGATCTTGGTCAAGGGCACCGACGATCAGGTAAACGAATTCATTGACGTGATTGCCGAGCAGGAGGACATTGTTCGCGTTGCTCTTGTCCCCACCCAAGAAGAATCAGACTGGGTCCGGATTAACGCCATAACCGACCTTGAGCCCAGAAGTCCCGAGGGTCTTGAGCAGGTGGTTTCGTTGCGCTCCTTGGATGTTGATGTCGAGGAGTACCTGATTGGTGGCGGGGGCGCGTACTACACCGACAGCCAGCAGGGTATCGAGCAGGCCCTACCAATTGCGGCACTGTGGGTCTTTGTTTCCACCTTTATTCTGCTCTTTTTGTTTACAGGCAGTCTTGTGCTCCCGCTCAAGGCAATTGCGCTCAATGTGCTCTCGTTGGGAGCGGTCCTGGGGCTCATAGGCTGGATCTTCCAAAACGGAGAGCTGCAGTGGCTGCTTGGCGAATACTCCGTGACCGGAACCATCGACACCTCATCAGTGGTGATGATTGCGCTGGTCGCATTTGGTTTATCGATGGACTACGAACTGTTTTTGCTCAGCCGCATCAAGGAGCAGCACGATGCTGGATTCAACACCGTGAATTCAGTAGCCCTTGGGCTGCAGCGATCGGGAAGGATTATCACCGCAGCCGCGCTAATTCTGGCGGTAACGTTTGGGGCCTTCGCCTCGAGCGGAGTGTCAATTATGAAGATGCTTGGACTGGGCATTGCGGTGGCGATTTTGCTAGATGCCACCTTGATTAGAGGCTTCTTGGTGCCGGCCATAATGAGGCTCTTGGGCGGGGCAAACTGGTGGGCGCCAAAGTGGCTCAAGAGGCTCTATGAGAAGGCTGGCCTTAGCCACTGATAACCTCTACCCATGCTGCTCTCAGATGGTGATATCAAAAAGCAAATAGAGGCTGGCCGCATTGGCCTAGAGCCACTGAACATGGAGCTGATGCAACCCAGCAGCATCGATGTTCGCCTCGACCGATTTTTTAGGCTCTTTGATAATCACAAGTACCCATTTATCGATCCGCGCGAGCAGCAAGATGACCTAACCAGGTTTGTTGAGGTTGCTTCAGATGAGGCTTTTATCCTGCATCCAGGCGAGTTTGTGCTCGGTTCGACGTTTGAGTATGTCTCTCTTCCCGACGATATTGCGGCAAGACTTGAGGGAAAGAGCTCTCTTGGCAGGCTTGGGCTCCTTACCCACTCGACCGCCGGCTTTGTTGATCCAGGTTTCCAGGGTCACGTGACTTTAGAGCTTTCAAATGTGGCAACACTTCCGATTAAGCTTTGGCCGGGTATGAAGATCGGTCAGCTTTGCTTCTTCCAGCTTTCCTCTGCCAGTGAAAATCCATACGGTAGTGAGAAGTATGGGTCGAGGTACCAGGGGCAAAGAGGCCCAACCGCCTCCCGCAGCCACCTGAGATTCCACATCACTGATGTGGGTAATGAGCCGCTAGAGAAATAAGCGCCTGGCCTCATTTAGGTCTTTGGAATAGACCTTCTTTAGTGCGTAGTTATCTGCTGCAAGTTCACAAAGCACATCAACCTCGCGCTTGAGTGCTCTTGATGCGACCACCCATGGCAAGAGTTGATAAATGAGATACGCAATCTTTTTGATGAGAGAGTGCCTGAGTTTGATGTGGCCGTACTCGTGTCTGAGAATCGCGTCGAGTTGCTTGCTTGGAAGCTCAAAGACAGCTCTCGAGAGGTAGATGGTCTTGTTCCGGGTTAGGGCAAAGTAGCCGGGAATCTCGAGTTCGATGATTCTTGCCCTGCGGTATTGCATGATGTAGCGGCCGCCCAAGCTTTCCAGGTCGCCAAGTTCGGGTTTGACATCAAACAGGGGCGCCAGCCTCTGGTTACCCACGGCTATCAAGATTCCTGCAAGACCCAACAGCACCCATGGCGCGAAGCTTGCAATGAGAACAAAGCCGAGGTCATCCTCGGCCTGAAGGTTTTGGTAGGTGGTGAAGACCGAGTAGCTGGCCAGTGCAAGTGCGGCGATCGTTGCCAAGATGCTGCTTAGCAGCGATGAAAGCCAGAGCAAAATGCCGAGGCTGGGGGTTTTTCGAAATCTACCCGCAAAGAACATCGGGGCTGCAATCGTCACAAGCAGCACCCACTCCAGAAGGAGTATCAGTAGATAGAGGTTGTTCTCCACCTAAAGAGACTACTTGTCGAGTGCTTCCTTGAGTTCTTTGAGCTGTTTGGCCGAAAGTCCACTTGCGAAGTGGCTAAAGACCGCTGCTGGATTGCCCGTCTGACCCACAAGCTCAACAAGCGCCTTGGCGGTGTGCTGTTCGCGGCTGCTGGTGGCTTGGAAGATAAAGCCCCTGCCCGGACCGGCCGCTTTACTAATGAGACCCTTGTCTTCAAGTCGGGACAGCACGGTCAAGACCGTGGTTACCTTTACGCTGTCATCCCCGAGCAGGGCGAGAATCTGTTGACTGGAGAGCCCAGATGGCCTGTCCCATAGACAGCCCAAAACCTCGGACTCAAGTTCTCCCTGCTTACGCTTAGCGGACATGTAGAGATTCTACAGGTTGTAGAAGTTACTCGCTTATGACCTGCGGATTCGGGCTTACTCTCCAAAGCAGCAGGATGCCTGCAACAAGCACAACCATCAGACCCAGGATTCCCCAGACGGTTGCCTCGGCGTTCGTGTAACCAAAGGTCAGTGCCAAAGAAATCGAGGCTGTCCAGAGCATTGGGCTCAGGAAGCTAACGGCCCTTCCGGTTGTCATGTAGAGGCCCATTACCTCGCCATCGCGACCCTCAGGCGTGAACTTAGCCACAAAAGCCCTTGATGCAGCCTGGGCCGGACCAACAAACAGAGTCAGAATCAGGCCACCAATCCAGTAGGTGATTGGCCCGAGCGAGGCAAATAGGAAGACTCCAAAACCCGCCACCGTAAGACCGATCAGCGAGATCATGATGGTGCGCTTGCCGCCGATCTTGTCGTCGAAGAACCCACCAATCATTGCCCCAATGCCTGCGGTGACATTGGCGGCAATTCCAAAGAGGATGACCTCTGCAAGCTCAAAGCCAAAGGCCAAGGCGCCCAAAGCGCCTCCAAAGGCAAATACTCCAGACAATCCATCTCGATAGATTGCGCTGGCAATCAGGAACTTCAGGGTCTCAGGTGCCTGGCGGTAAAGGGACTTTAGCTGCGCCCAGAGCTTGAAGTAGCTCTCGACGATGTTCTCCTTCACCCGATCTGGCTTTGCTGCCACCTCGGGGACTGTCAGGAAAAGTGGAATTGAGAAGACTAAGAACCAGATCGCGCTAAATAGGAAGACAGCTCTAACGTTTAGCGCATCATCGAGCGGAATTCCGAACCAGGGATTCTCGGTCTGGACAAAGCCGACCAGCGAGATCAGTAGCAAGAGAATTCCGCCGATATAACCAAGACCCCAGGCAAAGCCTGAAACCTTACCTATGTTGCTCGGCTTAGAGACCTGTTTGAGCATTGCGTAGTAGTTGATAAAGGCAATCTCCTGCACAAAACCACCAAAGGAGAAGATGAGCAAACCAATCCACAGCATCTGAGGGTTGGGCTCGATGAAGAACAGGCTGGCCATTACCCCAGAAAGCAGCAGGGTGTTTATAAACAGCCAAAACTTTCGTCTACCGGCCTCATCACTGCGCCTACCAAAAACCGGTGCAACTATCGCAACCGCAATGCCCGCGATGGTTGCGGCTAGTCCCAGTGCCCTGGAGGTGTCTTCCTC
>JBDQMQ010000046.1:0-5563 GCA_040262185.1 Aquiluna sp.
CAACAGGCTGGCTCATCGCCTCGTGAACCTCGACAAATGCATTCTCGAGCGATCCCTGGAACCTGGCATTGGCCTCGTCGAATTCTTCCTGGGTGATGTCGCCTCGACCAATCAAGTTGTCCATGTAGAGGGTTCTAACGCTGCGCTTTGCTTCGATGAGGTTGTACATCATCGGCTGGGTCATCGAGGGGTCATCGCCCTCGTTGTGACCACGACGGCGGTAGCAGACGATGTCTATTACTACGTCCTTCTTGAACTGCTGACGATATTCGAAGGCAAGCTGCGCAACCCTGACAACCGCCTCTGGGTCATCGCCGTTTACGTGGAAGATTGGTGCCTGAATGCCCTTGGCAAAATCTGTTGAGTAGATCGAGCTTCTCGAGTCTTTTGGCAGCGTGGTGAACCCGACCTGGTTGTTTACAACAACGTGAATGGTGCCGCCGGTCTTGAAGCCATCGAGCTGAGAGAGCTGCATGGTCTCAGGAACCACACCCTGTCCCGCAAATGCCGCATCGCCGTGAACCAAGATGGGGAGCACCGGGAAGTTTTCTGGGTTTCCGAGCCTGTCCTGCTTCGCTCGAACGATTCCCTCAAGGACCGGGTTTACAGCCTCAAGGTGAGAGGGGTTAGCGGCTAGGGAGACCTTGATCTGGGTGCCGTGGCCTGAGGTGAACAGGCCCTCTGTGCCAAGGTGATACTTCACATCACCCGAGCCCTGAACGCTTCTGGGGTCGGTGGAGCCCTCGAACTCGCGGAAGACCTGGGAGTAGGTCTTTCCGGCAATGTTGGTTAGTACGTTCAGTCTTCCGCGGTGAGCCATGCCAATTGCTGCCTCTTCAAGCTCGGCATCGGCGGCCGCCTGCAGAATCTGATCTAGTGCTGGAATTAGAGACTCGCTGCCCTCGAGGGAGAAGCGCTTTTGGCCAACAAATTTGGTCTGCAGGAAGGTCTCAAAAGCTTCTGCCTCATTGAGCTTATTCAGGATTCGGAACTGCTCTTCTTTGGAAGGCTTCTTATAGGGCTGCTCGAGCTTTTCCTGGAACCAGCTGCGCTCCTGGGGATCCTGGATGTGCATGTACTCGATGCCGATGGTGCGGCAGTAGGTGTCGCGAAGGATTCCAAGGATGTTGCGGAACTTGGCCTTCACTCTGCCTCCAAAACCTCCTGTCTTGAAGGTTCGGTCGAGGTCCCAGAGGCTGAGTCCATAGTTTCTGATGTCTAGGTCTGGGTGCCAGCGCTGACTGTACTCAAGGGGATCCACATCCGCAATTAGGTGCCCACGAACGCGGAAGGCGTTGATGTACTCCTGAATTCTTGTGTTCTTTCCCGACTGATCGGCGAGGTCCCAGTGGAAGTCGCTGACCCAGACAACCGGGGTATAGGGGATACGCATATCGGCGAAGATCTCGTCGTAGAAGCTGCGCTCACCAAGCAGCAGCTCCTCGACGATCTTGAGGAATTCTCCACTACCTGCACCTTGAATGACCCTGTGGTCGTAGGTCGAGGTCAGGGTAAGAATTTTGCCAATGCCCTGCTCCGCGAGCTGATCTTCGCTCATACCTTTGAACTGGGCAGGGTACTCGAGAGCTCCAACACCAATGATCGAGCCCTGTCCCTTGGTCAACCTCGGGACAGAGTGAACGGTGCCGATGCCCCCAGGGTTAGTCAGGGAGATGGTCGTGCCCTGGTAGTCCTCAGCGGTCAATTTGTTGTCTCGGGCTCTGCGGACGATGTCCTCATATGCGGAGACAAACTCGGCGAAGTTGAGCTTTTGTGCACGCTTGATGTTGGGAACCAGGAGGGCTCTGGTGCCATCTGGCTTCGGCACGTCGATGGCTAGACCAAAGTTCACGTGTGGGGGGACTATCGAGGCTGGCTTGCCATCGACCTCGTCATAGAAGACGTTTTGTCCTGGAAGTTCCTTTAGGGCCTGAATGACTGCGTAGCCAATGAGGTGAGTGAAGGAGACCTTGCCACCTCGGGTGCGCTTTAGGTGCGAGTTGACAACGATGCGGTTATCGATCAGCACCTTTGCCGGGATCTGGCGAACACTCGTGGCGGTAGGAACGCTGAGCGAAGCGTCCATGTTTGTTGCTAGAGCCTTGGACATGCCCTTGAGGATTGTCACCTCGGGCTGCGCCTCTTCCTCTTCGACGGTTGCAACTGGAATAGATCCGGTCGCGGGTAGGTCTGCTGGAACCGGTGCGGTCGCGGGGGAGTCGTCTGTGGTCTTTGCCACAGGCACAGTAATTGCCTCGGTGGCCGGTGCCGGGGCAGCGGGGTCAAACTTGCTCACGACCGTCGAGTCGGTGTCGATCACTGTTATTGAGCCGGTGGTTGGGTCAGAGTCTTCAGCTAAAGCTGCCTCTGGCGCTGAGCCACCTGTCTGCTGATAGCGCTCGAGAATTGGGATCCAAGACTTATCTACGGAATCAGGGTTTTCCTGCCACTTGGCATACATCTCGGCAACGAGCCACTCGTTTGCCCCAAAATCAGACCCAGAATTGCCATTATCGCTCGAGGACAAGGGTTCCCCTCTTGGTAGAAAGCTTGCGAAACTCTCTCAAGTCTAGCCAATCGGGAGGTTATAGTGTTTCTTGAAATGGAGCTTGATAGACATAGGCCGCGGGTGATCGCTTGAGCGATTACCTGCTCTTGGTTTTCGGTGGCTTGTTGATCTTAGGCACTGGCCTTTTTGTTGCTAGTGAATTCGCGATTATCAATGTCGACAAAGTCGACCTTGAATCTCGAAAGGCAGACGGTGAAAAGGGCCTTGAGCTCCCCATCAAAGCAGTTTCAACGACCGCAACCCAGCTCTCATCCGCGCAGCTTGGCATCACACTCACCACCCTCTTGACAGGCTTTGTGACAGAGCCGGCCCTATCGCGGCTTCTCTCTCCCTGGCTGAGCACCTTTGGCTTTGACGCCGCCACGATTTCGGCTTTTGCTGTGGTGCTGGCCATGACCATCGCGACAATCGCTAGCTTCCTTATTGGTGAGCTTGTGCCAAAGAACATGGCGCTTAGCGCCCCTAGAAAAGTCTTGAAGCTGGTTGCAGCCTTTCAGCTGGGCTTCACGTTTATTTTCAAGCCGCTAATTGTGTTCCTGAACAACAATGGCAACTGGTTCGTTAGAAGGTTTGGAATCGAACCAAAAGAGGAGCTTTCGGCCGCGAGGACGGCCGAGGAGCTTGCATCTTTGGTCAGGCGCTCAGCGATGCTGGGTTCTCTGGAGTCCGACACGGCAAAGCTTCTCGAGAAGACCCTCGGAATGAGCACTCTGACCGCAAGCGACATTATGACTCCGAGGCCGAAGATGCACTCGCTAGAGCGCGAGCAGAGTAGTGCGGACCTGGTCACCCTCGCTCGAGAGTCGGGTCACTCCAGGTTTCCAATCCTCGGTGAGGATGCAGACGACATTGTTGGTGTTGCACACCTAAAGCAGGCCGTCGCAATTCCGCTGGAGCGAAGAGCCAATGTTCCCGTTACCGCGGTAATGGTTGAGCCGGTGAGGGTTCCCGAGACCATGCCGCTAGATAACCTCATCCTGCACCTTAGAAATCGTGGTTTGCAGTTTGGTGTCGTCGTAGATGAATACGGCGGAACAGCTGGCATCGTGACCCTGGAGGATGCTGTCGAGGAGCTGGTCGGAGAGCTTGCAGACGAGCACGACCGAACAAAGGCCCCGATTTTGGCAGCCTCCGATGGCTCGGTGACCTTTAGTGGCCTGGCAAGACCTTCAGAGCTTAGGGAGGTCGGGCTCGAGATAGCAGATGATGAGGACTATGACACCATGGCCGGCTTTGTCATGGCAGAGCTTGGCAAGATCCCTCAGGAGGGCGATCTCGTTGAACTTCCCACCGGGCAGCTGCGAGTTATCCGCATGGATGGAAGGCGCGTAGACCGCATTAAATATTCGCCGGAGGTGACTGATGGCGAATGATCTGATGGGGCTGGTATGGCTGGTTGTCCTTTTGGCAATGAGTGCTTTCTTTGTCGGCAGCGAGTTTGCAGTGATCTCTGCCCGCCGAGCCCAGATTGAACCCAAGGCCGATGAGGGAAACAGATTTGCAAAAATCACGCTGAAGGCGATGGAGCAGGTGTCGCTCATGCTGGCAACCGCTCAGCTTGGAATCACGATTGCGGCTCTACTTTTGCTTGTGATCGCTGAGCCGGCTATCCATCACCTGCTGGAGATCCCACTGGGCGCTTTGGGACTCGACTACCAGACCACCTCGATCATTAGCTTTATTATTGCCCTGCTGCTGGTCACCTATCTCCACGTGGTGCTCGGTGAAATGCTGCCCAAGAACATCGCGATTTCAATCCCGACCTCGGCGGCACTTGTTCTGGCGCCGCTTCTCTACGGTGTTGCCCAGGTCGTCAAGCCAGTGGTGTGGCTGATGAACCAGATTTCAAATGGCATTCTCAGGATCTTTGGCTTTGAGCCAAGGGATGAGGCAAACACTGCATTCACCCTCGATCAGGTCGAAGACATTGTCTCTGAATCGCGCAAACACGGCACCCTAGAAGACTCCTCGGCAACCATCTCCAACGCATTTGAATTCACGGAAAAAATAGTCGGCGATGTCACCCACCCGCTTGCTGAGCTAGTAACGCTTCCAACCGACGCCTCTCCGGCAATGCTGCAGGAGGCAGTTGCCGAGCATGGCTTCAGCCGCTACCCGGTCAAGAATGAGTACGGAGACCTGATTGGTTACTGGCACATCAAGGATGCACTGACCGATGATGAGAATAAATTCTCGATACCGCTTGCAACGAAGAAACTCCGCACCATGATCTCGATTCCAGATAGCGCAGAGCTTGAAGACGCGCTCGCGCAAATGCGGAAGACCGGTGCTCACATCGCGCGAAGTTTTTCCTCGGACGGCAAGATCACCGGGTGTTTGTTCCTAGAAGACATCATCGAGGTCTTGGTCGGCGAGATTAAAGACGCCACCACTAGGCGCTAGGGAATCTTCCCCGCTCATACTGAACCGGCCATTCAATTTGAGCGCCCAGCTCGTGGGCTGCCCGAAGCGGGAAGTAGGGGTCTCTTAGAAACTGCCTAGCGGCCATGATTACGTCTACCTGGCCCGACTGCAGTATCGCCTCCGCCTGCTCAGCACTGGTTATCTGGCCGACGGCCGAGACGGTTGTGTTTGTTGCCTTCGAGGCGGATTTGCTGTACTCGACCTGGTAGCCCGGCCCGGTTGGAATCTTGACTCCTGTTACCAAGCCGCCCGAGCTGATGTCAAAGAGGTCTGCCCCGGCCTCCCTGGCCCAGATTGCTAACTGGTTGGTCTGTTCTTGGTCCCAGCCGCCTTCGACGTAGTCGGTTGCGCTGAAGCGCACCATGAGCGGCATGCCATTCCCAATCTCCTTACGAACGCTAGTCACTATCTCAAGCAGTAGCTTTGCTCGGTTTTCGAGAGTGCCGCCGTATTCGTCCTCGCGGCTGTTGGTTATCGGCGAGAGGAACTGGTGGATTAGGTAGCCGTGGGCTGCGTGAATTTCTAGGGCATCGAAGCCTGCTTCAACCGCCCTGCGCGCTGCGCTTCGGA
>JBDQMQ010000046.1:5573-7002 GCA_040262185.1 Aquiluna sp.
ACCTGGAATCTGCTCATCACTCCAAATCCCTGGGCACCACGGCGAGATTCTTCCCTCGGGACTCACCGCGGTAGCTTCTGCCATGACTAGGCCCGCACCACCGATCGCCCTTGCGCCCAGGTGAACCAGGTGCCAATCGCCAACTACACCGTCTTGGTTCTCGCACGAGTACATGCACATCGGCGATACCCAGAGCCGGTTCTTGATATCAAGAGACCGAATCGTGATGGGGCTAAACAGCAAACTCACTTGTTGAGCTTTCCAAGCCTGGGCCAGGCAAGCACAATGAAGATGCCCAGCAGTGCACCCCAACCAATTGCAAAGTTCAGCGGGACCGCAAGGGTCAATAGACCAATGATCGATGGTCCTGCCAGACCGCCGATGTAGGTGATTCCAACCACACGTGCCATGTTCCTGCCGGAGTGAGAGGCTTCGCCGATCTCGCCGCCGGCTGCAAATAGCTGGGGCACAACGCCAGAAATTCCAAGGCCAAGCAGGAACCAGAAGAACAGCGAAATTTCATAGCTTGGCGCGATTGACTGCAGCCCAATCGCTACCGCCGCAGCTAGCGATCCCCAGACGATGACGAAGCCTCTACCTTTGGCCTCAACGATGCGGTCGATAAAGATTCGTCCCAGAATCATTCCGACATTGAAGGCGGCCAATCCCCACGCGGCACTCGATGCCGTAACCATCTGGACATCTCGCAAATAAAGTGCTGACCAGTCATGGGCAACGCCCTCGATGATTGCCCCGGAGGCGCTCATTAGCCCGGCAAGAATCACAAAACCAAGCACGCTCCTGTTCGCCTTGCTTGCTGCTTTGCCGACACTCTTCTCCTGGCTTCGGTCGACGTTTGCCTTGTCTGGCAATAGCCAGCCAGCCATGAAGAGTCCGACCACGCTAAGAGTTATGCCCACCACCGGCAGGGTCTGAGATTGGCTAAAGCCAGCTGAAATAGTTGCAAAGCCGAGGGCAGCGCCTGCTAACCCTCCTACTGACCAAAAAAGGTGAAAAAAGGTAAAGATCGGCTTTTTATTTTCCTTTTCCACCTGCAGCGCGGCACCATTCATCCCGACGTCCACCCCGGCGATGCCAAAGCCCAGCAGCAAGATGGCAAGGCCCAAAGAAACTGCATCCTGAGCAAAAGCGGGACCCAGCAGCGAAAGGCCAACTGCAACACCGCCGACTCTTGTGGCGGACTTGCTGCCGATGTGGTCGATCATCCAACCAAAGACCTGCATTGCAATAAATCCCCCGAGGCCGCTGAACATCAGAAGCGCCCCGAGCACGGAGTAGTCGATGCCCACGGTTCGCTCAATAAGTGGAATGTGGACGGCCCATAGGGCTAGGGCAGAGCCTCCGGAAACGAAAAAGAAGGAGACTGCAATCTTGGAGCGGAGTAAATTCACAGGCTCCACTCTAGGAC
>JBDQMQ010000047.1:0-6950 GCA_040262185.1 Aquiluna sp.
ACAGAACCCTGATCGAGCGCATCGGTCTCCGTCGCTAGATTTGTGATCAATTACCCCCGGCAAACCGCCGGGGGTTTTTGCTTCTAGGCATTTTTGACCCTTGTTGTTACGCTTGTAGTACGGAGGAGCCCGAAGGCGGGTCCTCGGTGGAAGATTTTGGGTCACGGCCCCAGACTTTTTTACTGACGACCAGCACTTCCTCCCCCTAGCACGCATGCGAAAAGCCGATTTGGTTTTTTGCGTTTGTTGCGTGCGCGTAAGGATAAGGAGGGGCCATGGAAGGCCCAGAGATTAAATTCGCAGAAGCCGTGATTGATAACGGCAAATTTGGAAAGCGCACCATTCGCTTCGAGGCAGGGCGCCTTGCCCAGCAGGCAGCAGGAGCTGCGGCCGTCTACATCGACGAGGAGACAATGCTCTTCTCAGCAACCAGCGCTTCTAAGCAGCCAAAGGAGCAGTTCGACTTCTTCCCGCTGACCATCGACGTTGAAGAGCGCATGTATGCAGCAGGAAAGATTCCGGGAAGCTTCTTCCGTCGTGAGGGACGCCCATCGACCGAGGCCATTCTGGCTGCCAGGTTGATTGACCGTCCACTGCGCCCATCGTTCGTTGATGGTCTGCGCAACGAGATTCAGGTTGTCGTGACAGTCATGTCTATTCACCCTGACGAGCTCTACGACGTGGTTGCCATTAACGCAGCCTCGATGTCCACACAGCTTGCAGGCCTGCCATTCTCAGGCCCAGTTGCCGGTGTTCGCGTGGCACTGATTGACGGCCAGTGGGTGGCATTCCCCAAGCACTCGCAGCTCGAGAACGCCGTGTTTGACATGGTGGTTGCCGGTCGAGTCATCTCGGACGGTGGCAAGGAAGACGTCGCCATCATGATGGTTGAGGCCGAGGCCACAGACAACAGCTGGGACCTAATTGGTGGTGGGGCTGTTTCGCCAACTGAGGAAGTCGTTGCGCAGGGTCTTGAGGCTGCCAAGCCATTTATCAAGGCACTCGTTGAGGCGCAGAACAAGCTTGCCTCCCAGGCTGCCAAGGAGACCGCTGAGTACCCAGTATTCCTGCCCTACTCAGATGAGGTCTATGACGCAGTTGCCGCGGAGTGCGGCGATGAGCTTGCCAAGGTCTACCAGATCGCGGACAAGCAGGAGCGTCAGGCAGCCGATGACGTGCTCAAGGCCAAGGTTCGCGAGAGCCTAGAGTCGAAGCTCTCTGAGGAGCACATGGTGCAGTTCTCAGCTGCCTACAAGGCGGTTTCGAAGAAGGTAATGCGCACCAGGGTTCTCAAGGAGGGCATCCGCATTGATGGTCGTGGCCTAAGCGACATTCGTGTGATTGATGCCGAGGTTGCAGTAATCCCTCGCACCCACGGTTCTGCAATCTTCCAGCGCGGTGAGACCCAGATTCTTGGTGTCACCACTTTGAACATGCTCAAGATGGAGCAGCAGCTAGACGCGCTGACTCCTGAGACTTCAAAGCGCTACATGCACCACTACAACTTCCCTCCCTACTCAACCGGTGAGACCGGCAGGGTAGGGTCCCCGAAGCGTCGTGAGATTGGTCACGGAGCACTTGCCGAGAGGGCACTGGTTCCGGTTCTTCCTTCGCGCGATGAGTTCCCATATGCCATCAGGCAGGTTTCCGAGGCACTTAGCTCAAACGGTTCAACCTCCATGGGTAGCGTTTGCGCCTCGACTCTGAGCCTTCTCAATGCGGGTGTGCCGCTGCGTGCACCTGTTGCGGGTATCGCCATGGGTCTTATCTCTGACACCGTTGACGGAAAGACGCAGTACGCCGCTCTGACCGACATTCTTGGTGCCGAGGACGCACTTGGCGACATGGACTTCAAGGTTGCCGGTACGCGCAACTTTGTAACCGCCATTCAGCTTGACACCAAGCTCGACGGCATCCCATCGGCCGAGCTTGCCAAGGCGCTAACCCAGGCTAAGGAGGCGAGGCTCTTCATTCTCGACATCATGAATGAGGCAATTGACGAGCCAGACGAGCTTTCTGTCTTCGCACCAAGAGTCATCGCGGTGAAGATTCCGGTTGACAAGATCGGTGAGGTCATTGGTCCAAAGGGCAAGATGATCAACCAAATCCAGGAAGACACCGGAGCCGACATCTCGATTGAGGACGACGGCACCGTCTACATCGGAGCAACCGACGGCACCAGTGCCGACGCTGCTAAGGCCGCTATCAATGCGATTGCTAACCCACACGTTCCAGAGGTCGGCGAGCGATTCCTGGGAACCGTGGTGAAGCTTGCGACTTTCGGTGCGTTTGTTTCCCTGCTTCCAGGTAAGGACGGCCTGCTCCACGTCTCAGAGCTGAAGAAGCTCTCCGGCGGAAAGCGTGTAGAGAACGTTGAGGACGTATTGGAAGTTGGCCAGAAGATTCTGGTCGAGCTAACCAAGGTCGACGATCGTGGCAAGCTCTCGCTCTCACCAGTTATCGAGGGTGAAGATGCCAGCGAGTCCGAGGAAGATTCCGAGTAATTATTGGAACTAAAGCTAGATAGCTCAGTCGAATTCACCGCTGAGGCATCAAGGATCTCAAGAACCTTGCTGCCCAGCGGTGTTCGCATTCTGAGCGAGGAGGTTCCATCCGCACCATCTGTGGCCATCGCGGCCTCGGTAGGCGTCGGCTCAAGGGATGAAACCGACGATCACCTCGGGTCAACCCACTTCTTAGAGCACCTGTTGTTCAAGGGAACCGCGAGGCGTTCGGCCAGAGACATCTCGGTCGCATTTGACTCTGTAGGTGGATCTTCAAATGCAGCCACCGCAAAGGAATACACCAGTTACTACGCGAGGGTGCAAAACGCGGCAATGCCGCTAGCACTTGATGTGATTGTGGACATGTTTACCTCAGCCAGGCTTGATCCGGCTGACTTCGAGACCGAGCGAACTGTGATTCTCGAGGAACTTGCCATGAACGAGGACGATCCCGAAGATGTAGCTCACGAGGCTTTTGCCGACTCGCTAATGCCCGGGACTGCCCTTGGAAGACCAATTGGCGGAAGTCCTGAGAGCATCAGGGCGGTTACCCGAGACCGGGTCTTTGAGCACTACCTTGAAAACTACTCACCAAGCTCGCTCGTGATCACTGCAGCGGGAGGACTGAGGCATGAAGAGCTCGTTGAGCTAGTTGCCAAGCAACTCGACGAGGTTGGGTGGACCGCAACTGGTAAGCCTGCAGCAAGGCGCGAACAGGGCCTCGCCTCGGTTCCAAGCCCGGAGCCGGTGAGGATAATCCAGAAAGATGTGCAGCAGGCAAATGTCTTGCTAGGTCACCAGAGCTTCCACGCCATGGATGACCAGAGGTATGCGCTGGGCATCATGAACACCATCCTTGGCGGTGGAATGTCCTCAAGGCTCTACCAAGAAATCCGGGAAGACCGAGGCCTCGCATATTCCACCTACTCCTACCAGCACGGTTATTCCGATGCCGGATTCTTCGGCATGTATGCCGGCTGTAATCCGGAAAATGCCCCTCTGGTTGTCGATCTCATGCGTCAGGGACTGGACGGTATTGCCCAGTCCGGTGTGACCGACCACGAGTTTGAATTGGCACTTGGAAACATAACCGGTGGTCTGGCGCTTAGGTTCGAGGGCACGCTCTCGCGCATGAACAGGCTGATGGGTGCTGAGCTTGGAAGTGGTGAGTGGCTCAGTGTTGAGCAGGTGCTGGAAAGGTTCCGAGCGGTAACCAAGGAAGAGGTTCAGCAGGTTGCCCAGCGCATCAGCGCGATGCCGCAGACGCTGGTGGCAGTGGGTAGCTCGCTAGGGCCGCTCGCAAAGAGAGCTTGATAGGTTTAGACGCATGATTTCAGTGGCAATCCTTGGCGGCTCGGGGCGAATGGGTCGGCTAACCAAAGAGTTGGTCGATGCGGACGCCAACCTAAAGTTGCATGCCGCCATGGACTCCTCTTCTGCTCCGCAACAGATGCTTGGGGCGGATGTCGTAATTGATTTCACCAACCCAGCGGCCTCAGAGGACTTGGTCCGGTTTGCCGTGGAAGCTGGAATGAAGGTGGTGGTCGGAACCTCGGGTTGGTCCGAGGTGAAGCTTGCCGGCGTTGAGAAGCTTCTTGCAGATAACCCAGCGGCAGCAGTTGTTATAGTTCCAAACTTTTCAATCGGCTCTATGCTGCTGCAGCGCTTTGCGGCCGAGGCGGCAGCTCACTTTTCCTCGATCGAGATTGTCGAGGCGCATCATGCCGGAAAAGTTGATTCACCCTCAGGCACGGCTATTAGAACTGCCGAGCTAATCTCGAAAAACCGTGGCTCTCAGCCTTTGATTCCAGGTGTCGAGCAGGAGGCCAGGGGAGAGGTGGTAGCAGGGGTGCCAATCCACTCGCTTCGAATGGATGGAGTTAGCGCCAAGCAGGATGTCATTTTTGGCGGCGATAGTGAGCAGCTGGTGCTGAGCCACGATGTCTCTTCCCACCGCGCCTATTCGGCCGGAATACTTCGGGCGATTGAGTTTGCAGCCAAGTCCAATGGGCTCACGATTGGCCTGGAGAGAGTTCTTGGCTAAGCCGGCAACCTTAGCCTGGCTTGCAGTAATTGTCTTTCTGACGCTCCTTTACGCCTTTGAGCTTCTTCAGCGAGCGATAGTCCTAATCGGTGATGGCTCACCGATCGCGGTTGCCATGGGACTTGCGATCATCGTTCTCCCACCTTTTGCGGTGGCCTTTGTGCTCATAGAGATTCGCTTTGGCCTAAATGCTGCAAAGCTGCAACGCCAGGTTGATCAGGCCGGAATTGCCTTTGACTATGAGCTTCGACCGAGCGGCAGAGCGGTTCGAGACAGCGCACAGATTGGCTTTGAAAGATTCAAATTGCTCGTGGAGGAAAACGAGGAGAACCACCTCTACTGGTTCCTCCTCGCAGATGCCTACGACAAGATGGGCGATAGGCCAAGGGCAAGAAAGACGGCCAGAAAAGCCTTTCTACTTGCCAAGCAGGCCGGCGCGCTTTAGCAGCAAATACATTTGGCAGCCCAGGCAGAAGGCAAAGAATGCATTCAAAAAGGCAGCCACGAATATAAATGCAGCCGCAATGGCCACAATCGTCTCGCTCGCGAGCAAAACTCCAATGCCGCCAAGAATTGCAAAGCTAAGCCCAACCTTTTGAGCAAACTGCGGAGGCCTTGGATCCTCAAGCTCGATGGGTTCTTTCAGTCTGGGCCTAACAAGCTTTTTGAAAAGCAGTTGGTAGGGATGGCTTGCAGGAGAGAGAACACTCCAGAGAAATAGCAGCAGCAGCAATCCCATCAGAACAAAAGCCGCAGCCGTGTTGGGGATGGCTCCAATGGCTGCGGCAAATGCACCTAGGGACAGGACGCTGGTTATGCCTGCTCCAAACCTTGGACCCCTTGGGTCAATAAATTGAACGCTCATTTCACTCCTAGCTTCTCTAATTCCTGCATCAGTAGCGGCATTTTCGGTACGCCGCCGATTCTGTAGACGATTTCGCCACTTGGGTTCAGCACAAAGATTGTTGGGGTTTGGCTGATGTTGAACTTTGCCGCAATCTCAATGCGCTCGGTGATATCCACCTCAACATGGCACAAACCTCCCAGGCGGTACTCAAGTTGAGCAAGCTGCCTTCTGACCCCTGGGCACTGGCCGCAGTACTCGGTGGAGAACTGCAACAGCGTTGCCTTCTTACCCAAGGCATTGGTTGGAACACCGTTCTTTGTAGCTCCAAGCCTGCCCAGGTCCACCCTCTGCTTGCCAGCTACCTTGTGTCCTCGTCCGTGAAGGAGGCGATAGCTTA
Source organism: Aquiluna sp. (assembly GCA_040262185.1). GTDB lineage: Bacteria > Actinomycetota > Actinomycetes > Actinomycetales > Microbacteriaceae > Aquiluna. The sequence goes on from JBDQMQ010000047.1 coordinate 5,793, forward strand.
TGCCGGCTACAAGCGCTGCGAGAAGCAGCAAGCCAACGAGACTGAGGGAATCCACCGTGCAAGGTTAAGCGAAAAGGGGAGTCAAGGGCGGAGTGTTGCGCTTTTTTACTTGGGGCTAGCTTTAGGCTTGCTCCGATGAGCGAGATTGAATTCAGGTCCGATGTGACAGTTGAGCTGGTGCGCTCGAGCGCCCAGGATGCCGATGTGCTTTTTGCCGCGAGGGTTTCCACCCAGGGTGAGCAGACCCTGGAGAGTGCGAAGGTCATCGACGCTGAGATTGAAAAGCGCGATAAGGGACTAATCAACTACCTGATGCGCGACCGCCACGGCTCACCATTCGAGCACAACTCCATGACCTTCTATGTCCAGGCTCCAATCTTTGTTTTCCGGGAATTCATGCGTCACCGCATCGCCAGTTACAACGAGGAGTCCGGTCGCTACCGCGAGCTTCGTCCGGTTTTCTATGTTCCAGGGCCCGAACGCAAGCTGATTCAGGTTGGAAAGCCGGGAGCCTATGAGTTTGAGGACGGCACCGCCGAGCAGACAGCGCTTGTTGAAAAGGAAACTATGGCGGTCACCAGGGCCGCGTATGAGTCCTATCAGCGCATGCTGGAGGCAGGGGTTGCCAGAGAGGTGGCGAGGATCGTGTTGCCGCTAAACATCTACTCCTCGATGTATGTGACGATGAACGCAAGATCACTGATGAACTTCCTCTCGCTGCGCACCAAGCGCGAGGGCACTCACTTCCCCTCCTTCCCGCAGCGCGAGATTGAAATGGTTGCGGAAAAGATGGAGGAGGCCTGGGCCAAGCTCATGCCGCTTAGTTACGAGACCTTCAATGAAAACGGTCGGGTAGCCCCATAGTCTTTGGGCCTGCGGTTTCGCTAGGCTAGCCGGATGGTTACTCAAGAACCCGACGTCTTCGGCCAGGTACTGGTCGCACTTGTCACGCCCATGAATCACGAGGGCGAAGTCGACTGGGATGCCACAGAGAAGCACATCGACTACGTGATTTCTGCAGGGGCAGACGGCGTTGTTGTCACCGGGACAACAGGTGAGACCTCGACCTTGACTGATGCCGAGAAGATCAAACTGGTTGAGATTGGAAAGTCAGTTTCTGCGGGCAGGGCAAAGATAATCACCGGTGGTGGTTCTAAC
>JBDQMQ010000048.1:0-6910 GCA_040262185.1 Aquiluna sp.
CAGGGCGTCGGCGCTCGCGGTGGAGTGCGGAGCAAGCCCCGTTACCGCTTGACCAACCATCGCGGGAGTGTTTGGCATTGAGCGGATGAGGTTCTTGTGTTCCGGGAGGGCTGCCGCCATGGTCTCTAGTTCAATGCCCCCAGCCATTGAAATAACCACAGAGTTCTTGGGGAGCTCCTCGGCAATCTCAGTTAGCACATCGACAATTTGGTAGGGCTTCACGCCCAGTACGACAACATCCGCATCCCCCGAAAGCAAGGCATTGGCGTCCGGCGACTGCTCAACCGAGAGCGCGCTCACACCGATTGCCCTGAGGTTCGTAGCACTCTGTTCGCTCTTAGTGGTTGCGGAGATTAGTTCAATGGGGTGCCCGGAGTCGATTAGGCCTCTTAGCACCGCTGAGCCCATAGAGCCGGTGCCCAAAAAACACACCCTGAGGTTATCCATGGCTAAATCCTAGATTGGTAGGTAGGGAGCAACCAGCGGATACCCAATAAAGACAGCGGTATTCATGGTGGTGTGGGCGATCACCAGCGGAGCAACCCTCCCACCACGAAGGAATAAATAGGCAAAAACCAAGCCCATCAGGAAGTTGCCTAAAAATGCTGAGAAGCCCTGATACAGGTGGTAACTGGCCCTAAATAGGCTCGAGATTAGAACCACTGCCGCAATAGTCAACCCTGGTCTGATCAGCTCAAGCTTCCTAGCCAAAAACGCAACTGCAATCACCTCTTCCTGCAGTCCAGCGCGAAGTGCGGCCAAGAACAGAATCAATGGCGTCCACCAGTACTCCCCGAGTGAGCTTGGAATCACGCGAGCGGTTAGGCCAAACTGCACGGCAACGACATAGAGCGCGATCCCTGGTATTCCAATTGCGATTGGCAGTCCAAGGCCCCAGAGGAAATCCTTAGCTTTGGGCAAGAGCCCGATGTTGATTCCATCGAGCCTGAGAAAGTAGAGCGCCAGTAAGACTGGAACCAGGGAGAGCGAAATCGAGGCAAGCTGAGAAATAAAATCCAGCCAGCCTTGCTGGGCAAGAGGGCGATTTATGGTGGTGGTTGAACCAGCAAGGCCCTGGGTTGAATTTAGTTTTCGCAACAGGCTCAGCACGGCATAGATCGTGCTCGCGCCCAGAGAGACCATCAGGGTCAGCCAGAGCTCGAAGGAGTGCCTGCGCATAAACCTCGCTCCAAACTAAAAAACTGTTGAGAGAAGAAGTTTAGGTGGGGGTGGGTAGCGGTAGTTTGGTTTGATGGCCAAGACCAAGAGTGAATATCGCTGCAGCGAGTGCGGCTGGTCAACGGCCAAATGGGTTGGCCAATGCAGTAGCTGCCAGGCCTGGGGGACTGTTTCAGAGACCGCCTCGGTCACCAAGGCAAAGCCCGCACAAATAAGTTCGGCTCGAGCAGCCAGACCCATTACAGACATTGAGGTAAGCGGCGAGGGCCACTACCCAACTGGGGTTCAGGAGTTTGATCGCGTGCTCGGAGGAGGGCTGGTGCCGGGAGCGGTTGTGCTTCTCTCGGGTGAGCCGGGTGTGGGTAAGAGCACGCTGCTACTAGAGGTTGCCGCGAGGCTCGCCAAGGGCGGAAAGAGAGTCCTCTACGTCTCTGCCGAGGAGTCAGCTTCTCAGGTGAAGCTGAGGGCAACCAGAACCGGGGCACTTTCTGAAAACCTCTTCCTTGCAACCGAGACGGACCTCTCGAGCGTGCTGGGACAAATTGCTCAGGTGGAACCAGAGCTAATCGTTGTTGACTCGGTTCAGACTGTTTCAAGCCTGGACCTCGATGGGGTTGCTGGCATGCCGGCACAGGTGAGAGAGGTGGCCAGCAACCTAATTCGGGTTGCCAAGGAGAGCTCAACACCGCTGGTGCTAGTTGGTCACGTGACCAAAGATGGCTCGATTGCAGGCCCGAGGACTCTGGAGCATCTGGTCGATGTCGTCTGCCATTTCGAGGGCGACCGGCAGACCTCACTTAGGTTCATTCGCACCCTAAAGAATCGCTTTGGACCGACCGATGAGGTTGGCTGCTTCGAAATGAGTGGCGAGGGCATCATTGAGGTGCCCGACCCATCAGCCCTCTTTGTCTCGGAGCAGCAGACCAATGTCTCAGGAACCTGCATCACCATCACAGTTGAAGGGCGCAGGGCGCTAAGGGCCGAGATTCAGGCTCTGGTTGTAAAGAGTGGTTCCCCGCAACCGAGGCGGGTGACCAACGGAGTTGATTCTGCGCGGGTAGCGATGCTCCTCGCCGTTTTAGAGCGCCGAGCCGGACTGAGTCTCTCAGACAGAGACGTCTACGTCTCAACCGTGGGCGGCATGAAGATAACCGAGCCTGCCGCTGATTTAGCGATTGCGATAGCAATTGCATCGGCGGTCAAAGATAAGCCAGCTTCGCAGTCACTCGCGGCCTTTGGAGAAATCAGCCTCAGCGGAGAAATTCGTGGTGTAACTAACCCTGGACTTAGACAGTCTGAGGCCAAACGTCTTGGCCATAAGAAGGTAATTGACTCTTCGAGTTCGCAGCTCGCAGCCGCCATCGCGGCAGCGATTAGTTGAGAATAAAGCGCTTTTCCTCGGAGATAACTCCGTTGACCTCAACCTTAATCTTGTAGGTGGCGCCCGCGGTTGGGACGAGATCATTGTCGCCAGCACTGCAGCCGTTTTCTGACGAGTAGGACTTCTCCCAGGGGCTTGCGGCTGCCTCCTCTGGAGCATTTGACTCGAGGGTGACGTAGCGGTCGGTGTCATCGCTGCGATCACAGTCTCGTGAGGACCAGTAGGTCTGCTCTCCTGAGGTGATGGTGAAGAACGTCACACGAGAGCCAACATTGAACTTGCAATCGACAAGTCCGTTATTGGTTATCTCATACCAAATATCTGGGTTGGTGTTCGCTGCGAAGGAGTTGAAAGTCTCGACGACCTGAGTATCTCCGTCGCCACTTACCAACTTGCCAATCATCACCTCCACCGAAACCACGCCCGGAGCACAGTTGGTAATTTCGGCGGGTATTGCTTCCTCGGTCTCGGTGACCTCGGGGGTTGGCAAAACCTCTTGGCCAGTATTGGCGAGCAGCTGTGGAACCCCCCAAATGCCAGCTATCAATGCTGCGAGGACCACCAAAGCGCCGATTCGTCGTGTGCGATAGACGCTCTCGTCGGTAGCCATAAGGTAAATCTAGTTAGAGGTGCCTCAGCATTCGGCTGTTTCCAAGCGTGTTCTGCTTAACTCTTGCGAGATCCAAGAACTCCGCAACACCCTCGTCATGGGAGCGGACCATCTCAGCGTAGGTTTCTGGGTCAACCGGAATATCGCTAATTTCTTCGAATCCGTGAGAGGCAAAAAAGTCCCTTTCGAAGGTGAGACAGAACACCCTCTTGATGCCCAGGGCCTTGGCTCGCTGCAGTAGGTCGCTCAGTAGCGCTGTTCCGACGCCTTTTCGTTTCGCACTTTCCGCAACCGCAAGGGTTCTAACCTCACCTAAATCCCGCCACATGACATGGAGTGCACCAAACCCAACGAGCTCCCCATCGAGTTCGGCAACCACAAACTCTTGGATGGACTCATAGAGCTCGACCAGCTCCTTACCCAGCAGGATGCGCTTTTCAACCAGGGGATCGGCTAGTTTGCGAATGGCGGGGACGTCACTGGTTACCGCGGAGCGAATCGAAAGCATCTGCCAATTATGGCGATAGCTAGGCGCTTAGCGCCACCAACACCTCGTTGCGACGAAGCGGTGCGGGGGTCCAGGGGCCGTTGTAACGTGCGTAGCTGACCTCGCCAACAGGTTCATAGCCAGCATTCTTTAGCTCTTCAAGCAATTTCTTGGCCTTGCGCTCAAAGAGCTCGTCAGTGGCGAGTCCGGAAAAGCGCTTTGCCGCCATGAGGACTCCATCAACCTTCTTGACCTGCATGCCCTCCCGCAGTGGAGCGGGGGCATCTTCCATGTGATCGGGCATCACAAATGCGACCTCGTAGCCAGATGGTTGCTTGTGCTGAAGCACAGGAGCTGTCATGGCAATTTGCTGACGGTCTGCGTTCTCACCGCCGATATAGCCAACTAGGTAGCGGAAGGCATTCGTACCGGCAGCCGAAAGGCTTCCCGACATTGACTTGGTAACCAACAGGTGGGGGGCATACTGCCTGATTTCAAAACCAGGCTTTTTGCCCACTACCTCGTAGCGCTGAACCTCCGTCAAATTACTTCTTTACCGCCTCTGCCTCGCGGCTAGTTGTCTCGAAGGTGAAGGCTTCTGCCACGAAGTCGACCTTGATATCCTGAGCACTCTGGATGTCTCCAGTGAGGATGCGCTCTGAAATCTCGTCCTCGATTTCACGCTGCACCGTCCTGCGAAGAGGCCTGGCTCCGAGGGAGGGTTCATAACCCAGCTCGATGAGTCTCTCTTTGGCGTTTGTGGTCAGGACCAACTTCAGATCGCGCTCATCCAGACGCTGCTGCAGGCGGCCGATAAACAGGTCGACGATCTGCATGAGCTCCTCGCGGGTGAGCTGTGGGAAGACGATGACCTCATCGACACGGTTCAAAAACTCTGGCTTGAAGTTCTTCTTGAGCTCCTCGTTAACCCTCGAGCGCATCTGATCGTAGTCATTCGCGGCATCACCCTCGAGGGTGAAGCCGAGTGCGCCACGAGAGATTTCTCTTGAGCCGAGGTTCGTGGTCATGATGATGATGGTGTTCTTGAAGTCAACTACCCTTCCCTGGCCGTCGGTTAGACGACCCTCCTCAAGAATCTGAAGCAGGGAGTTGAAGATATCTGGGTGGGCCTTCTCAATCTCATCGAAAAGAACTACCGAGAATGGCTTGCGGCGGACCTTCTCGGTTAGCTGACCGCCCTCGTCGAAACCAACGAATCCCGGAGGGGCTCCAAACAACCTTGATACGGTGTGCTTCTCTGAGTACTCGCTCATGTCTAGAGCAATCAGCGCATCCTCGTCATCAAACAGGAATTCTGCGAGTGCCTTGGCGAGCTCGGTCTTTCCAACTCCGGTGGGGCCAGCGAAGATGAAGGAACCGGAGGGGCGCTTCGGGTCTTTCAGGCCAGCACGCTGGCGACGAATAGTCTTTGAAAGCGCTGCGATTGCAGCCTCTTGGCCAATAACACGCTTGTGAAGTTCCTGCTCCATAAAGATGAGCTTTGCGCCCTCTTCCTCACCGAGCTTGAATACGGGGATTCCGGTTGCCTGCGCAAGAACCTCAGCAATTAGGCCCTCGTCAACAAGACCTGTCTGGTCTACCTTGCCCTCGCGGAACTCTTTCTCCATCTTGATTTTCTCGGAGGTGAGCTTCTTCTCCTCGTCGCGCTTGGAGGCGGCCAGCTCAAAGTCCTGGTCCGCAATTGCCTGTTCCTTGGCAGCCTTGACCGCAGCAACCTTGTCTTCCATCTCTTTTAGCTCTGGAGGGGATGAGAGGAAACTGAGTCGGACTCTCGCTCCAGCCTCGTCGATCAGGTCAATTGCCTTATCCGGCAAGAAGCGGTCGGTGACGTAGCGGTCGCTCATACCGACAGCTGCAACCAGTGCTCCGTCTGTGATGGAAACCTTGTGGTGAGCCTCATAGCGGTCGCGAAGCCCCTTGAGGATGTTGATTGCCATTGCCGGGGTCGGCTCGGAAACCAAAACCGACTGGAAGCGCCTTACCAAGGCAGCGTCCTTCTCAAAGTGCTTACGGTATTCATCCAAAGTGGTAGCGCCAATGGTCTGGAGCTCACCCCGAGCAAGCATTGGCTTCAAGATGGACGCAGCATCGATGGCACCCTCTGCGGCTCCGGCACCAACAAGGGTGTGGATCTCATCTATGAAGGTAATGATGTCGCCACGCGTGCGGATTTCCTTGGTGACCTTCTTCAGACGCTCCTCGAAATCACCGCGGTAGCGGGAGCCTGCGATGAGGCTTCCCATGTCCAGGGTGTAGAGCTGCTTGCCGCGAAGGGTCTCAGGAACATTGCCGGAAACAATTGCCTGGGCCAGTCCCTCAACGATCGCCGTCTTACCAACACCGGGCTCTCCAATGAGGATGGGATTGTTCTTGGTGCGACGAGAAAGAATCTGCATGACGCGCTCAATCTCGCGCTCACGACCTACAACCGGATCCAGCTTGCCTTCGGCAGCTGCCTGAGAAAGATTGCGTCCGTACTGGTCAAGAACCTGGCTGCCCTTTTGGGGAGGGGCAACCTCGCCACCGACCGATACGGCCTCTTTGCCCTGGTAGCCAGAGAGGAGCTGAATCACCTGCTGGCGCACCTTGTTGGTGTCTGCCCCCAACTTCGTTAGCACCTGAGCCGCTACTCCCTCACCCTCACGAATGAGGCCTAGTAGCAGGTGCTCGGTGCCGATGTAGCTGTGACCAAGCTGCAGCGCCTCGCGCAGGCTGAGCTCCAAGACCTTCTTGGCCCTAGGAGTAAAAGGAATGTGACCCGAGGGTGACTGCTGGCCCTGACCGATGATGTCCTGGACCTGCTCGCGAACCTGCTCGAGGTTGATGCCGAGAGCCTCTAGTGCCTTGGCGGCGACTCCCTCACCCTCGTGTATTAGGCCGAGCAAAATGTGCTCGGTGCCGATGTAGTTGTGATTTAAAAGCTTTGCCTCTTCTTGGGCAAGCACGACAACCCTACGAGCCTTGTCGGTAAATTTCTCGAACAAGCTGGCACCTCCAAAATGTGTATCTAGATGTTAGGTGCCTAGTTGGGCGAAAACTAGGGCTGTTCGCCCAAGGCGTTAGCGCGCTTTGCGCGCTCTTCGGCCTCAATCTGGCTGTAGGTGTCCCGCTCCTTCTGGTCAGCACGCAAAATCGAGCGCATCATTACCCAGAAAAGCACACCGACCAAGGCCGGTGGAATCAGCGAGATAAGTGCATCCAGCACAACTTCAAAAAAGCCCATGGATTACTT
>JBDQMQ010000049.1:0-6889 GCA_040262185.1 Aquiluna sp.
CTGTAGGGCAGCTAGAGGTAAATATTTAGCCTTGACTCGACGAGTTTCTCAAACGAGTTCACCCTGCCACCGGCTGCCTTGAGCTCCTCATAGTCCAAAAACATTGAGATCGAGCCGTCTTCGTATTGAAGCAATACGCAGGGCTCTCTTCCCTCTGAGGCAGCAAGCTCGGCTCCTGTTCGTTCGTTCATATGGACAAGACGGATATCAATACCTCTGTCAGCTTGAAGCCTCGCCTCGAACTCCTTGAAAGCCTTCTTTTTCATGATCGGGGAGTGGGTTATGTCGCACAGGCTGCACTCTTTGACCCCAATCAGGTGACCTAGGAAGTAGCTGATTTCACCAACAAAGCCGCCGTCTGCTTTGTAGACGCCAATTAGTGTCTTGCCGCTTTTCTCCATTGAGAGTCAAACCAGATTTTCTCTGGCGTGCTTCCAATCCGGCGGAACAAAGCAACAAGACAGGAGGTTGGCCTTGCCATGCTGAAAGTAATCAAGACTCTGGCTAGGTTGCTGCTCGGTGGCGCGCTTTTGATGGCTGGTTTTGGTCACCTCACGACTTCCAGGCTGGAGTTTCAGGCTCAGGTGCCTGTGTGGTTGCCTCTTGATCCAGACTTCGTGGTCGTTGCCTCTGGAGTCGTGGAGATACTCCTCGGGCTATCTCTGCTGGCGGTTGGCAGGGCGGTCCCTTGGGCAGGTCTTGTCACGGCACTGTTTTTCATTGCCATTTTTCCCGGCAACATCAACCAATACGTTGAGGGCATAGATGCCTTTGGTCTAGACACCGATCAGGCCAGATTCACACGGCTGTTTTTTCAGCCAGTACTGGTGATCTGGGCACTTTGGTCCTGCGACTCAATAAGCCTGCTAAGGCGATTAGCCAACAGGCAAAAAGATGAAGTTAAGTAAGGCCTTAGTCCTAGTAGCACTCTTGGCACTTTCCGGCTGCCAGGCCTTAGGCGATGAGGCGGCCAGCCCCACCCCAGCTCAGGTCGAGAGCGAAGTGCCCGAGGAAGAAGCGGCGCCTCAGGAGGAAGCTGAAGAGGAAAACACCTCAGAGCCAGAACCCGCAGGCCCGCAGGAGTGCAAGCAAGCAACTCAAACGCGCATTGAAGATTCCATTGATACGCAGACCGCTGCCTTTGGTGCCGGTGAGTTTGAGCGCGCCTACGCAATTGCTTCCCCTAGTTTTCAGGACAGTGTCACCCTGGAGGGCTTTATCGAGATCATCTCCGGTAGCTACGGTCCACTAATTGAGTCCTCGGAGCTTGCCTATCGAGACTGCATGGTCGATAGCTCAGAGGCAATTGCCGTGATTGATGTTCGATTCATTGAGTCTGGCAACTCTGTTTATGCGCTTAGGTACCTCATGGTCAAAGTCGAGGACGTCTGGCGCGTTGATGGAGCGAGCAATTTGCAGGTTGTGGGAGAGGGTACTTAGGAGCGCCCAATCTGCTTCCAAAGCGGGTGCTCTGGCGAAACATCTCCAAGCTTGGCAAGGCCTGATAGGTCACTGGCCTTCTCCACAAACTCGCACTGGGGATGAGTCGTCAATACCCTTGACCGCACTTGCTCCGCCAATACCTGACTGCCAAATACTTGTCCCACCAAAGCCAACTTGAATCGAGACTCTGAGGTGAGCCCGACTCGACTAGCCGCGGTGAGGATTGAGGTGGTTATTTCACTTGCAGCCTCAGAGCGAATCTCCGCGGCAATTTCATCCACCGCTGCAAGCTCTAGGACGTCCTTGGCAAAACCCGCAACTAAAGAGACCCATGCTTCGTCGCTCTGCACAGCGATGTAGGCGCGGGAGGGTTCTCCGAATCGTTCAACTAGCCTCCCGAGCAGCTTAGTTTCTCCGGCACGGCCATCAAAAAACCGCATTGCTGCCTCGAGGCCCTTTTTTCCAATCCAAAAGCCACTCCCAAAATCACCCATCGAATGACCCCAGCCATCCACCCGGGCCAGGCCCTGGTCGGACACTGCGAGAGTCACGATTCCCGTTCCCGCGGCGCAGACCACTGCGGGGCCGATGCCACAATTCAAAACAAGGGATCCCACAGAGTCATGAACTACGAAGGCATTTTCAAGAAATGCAAAGGATGCGCGAATCTCATTAGCCAGCGGCTGCGCCTCAGTGATGCCGCTGGAGCTAATGAACAGCGAGTCAAACTCGCGGTATTCAGCTGGCAATTCAGAAATGGCGCTCAGAAACTGCGGGGCAAGAGGCAGGTTCGTGAATATCGGTCCAAGTCTCCAATTCGATTGCCGTTTGCCATCGAGAAAGTATTCAACCTTGATGCCAGACTGACCGGCATCGACAAAGAGTTGCCGGTTCATTAGCCCTTGAGGGAGCCGGCCAGCATGCCACGAAGGAAGTACTTGCCCAAGAAGATGTAGACCAGAATCGTTGGCAGTGAGGCCAGGACCGCCCCCGCCATTTGCACGTTCCACTGAACAATCTGGCTTCCGGCGATGTTATTCAGGGCAACGGTAACTGGCCAAGCGTCTGCGCTGGTCAGGACTACCGCGAAGAGGAAATCATTCCAGATCGAGGTGAATTCCCAAATTATCCCCACGATGAAGGCAGGGATCGAAATCGGGAAGATGATAAGCCAGTAGGTCTTGAATATCCCAGAACCATCGACCAAAGCGGCCTCGATGAGTTCATCCGGGACCGAGAGGTAGTAGTTGCGGAAAATCAGCGTCATAATCGGCAGGCCATAGATGACGTGAACGAGAATAAGCCCGGGTATTCCGCCGTATAGACCGAGCTCTCTAACTGTCTGCACAAGTGGAATCAGGATTGCCTGATAAGGGATAAACATCCCAAACAGGATCAATGTGAATATCAGCTCAGAGCCTGGGAACTTCCACTTACTGAGCACATAACCATTCAGGCTGCCAAGCAGGGCTGCCAGCAGTGCCGCGGGGATGACCAGGTAGAAGGAGTTCCCGATTGAGGGCCCGAGCTTTTCCCATGCGAGCACGTAGTTCGCAATGTCAATTCCTGTAGGGAGGTCCCACATCGTCTGGAGCGATACCTGATCCAGGGGTTTGAGGCTTGTGACGAGCACCACGTAAATCGGAATCAGGAAGAAGGCTAAGAAGAATACGAGCAGACTGTATTGCAAAGTCTTCACAACCATGCGCTTTGGCTGAATCGGAGGCCGTCTTGTCAGTTGGGTTGTCATGCTCGCTCCTTGCGGGAGGTGACAATTAGGTAGGGGATGACGAAGATGGCGACTGAAACGAGGATGTAGGTTGCCAATGTTGCGCCACGGGCAAAGTTGTAAGCGTCAAATGTTGTTTGCCACATATAGATAGCTGGCACATCAAGAGACAGCTGCTTACCCGCAATGGCGATGATTAGATCAAATACCTTCAGGGATATGTGTCCGAGGATGACAATGGCCGAGAGTGCAACGGGCCTGATCATCGGGAGGATGATTCTCAGGTAGATGACAAACTCACTGGCTCCGTCAGTTCTTGCCGCCTCCTTAACTTCCTCGGGAATCGAACGAAGTCCAGCCAAAAACAGTGCCATCGTGTAGCCAGACATCTGCCAGATCGCCGGCAGGGCAATCCCCAGCATTCCCCAGGTGGGCGTCAGGTGCCACTGGTTGATTAGAAAATCCAGACCAAGAGTGTCAAAGAGCAGGTTTAGTCCGCTCATGCGCGAACCCTCGGCTGGGTTCATGAGCCAGCGCCAAACCACACCTGTCACAATGAAGCTGACCGCCATTGGAAGCAGGTAGATGCTTCGGAAGAATCCCTCCGCACGAATCTTTTGATCAATCAAGATCGCAAGCCCAAGACCTAAGAAGAGCGAGCAGAAGATGAAGGCAACACTGAAGACCAGAGTGTTCCAAACATCGATGTGAAATCTCGGGTCATCCAGTAGAGCGAAGTAATTGTCAAGACCAACGAAGTTTGATTCTGCATTGAGTCCCTGCTCATCTGTGAGCGAGATTGAGAGGTTTACGCCTATGAACCCGTAGACAAAGATTGCCAGCACGACGATCGAGGGAAGAAGAAGCGCAATGGAGGCGCCGTGACGTTTGATGGTCTTCAAATTCTTCCCTTCTGTCTTGATAGTAGTGAGGGGTGACCCGAAGGGGCCACCCCTCACTATCTAGTTGTTTGTTAGCCGGCTGCTGTTACCAGAGCGGCCTGGAATGCTGCTACGTCGCCGTCAATTAGGAATAGTCCCAATGCGGTATCGATTTCAGCCTTCCATGCGTTCGATGCGGTCACGCCGTGGGTTAGTGAACCAGCAACAAGGTTGCTGCCCCAGTCATCCATTGCGCTCTGCAGATATGGTGGGTAGATGGACTTGTCAGCGTCGTTACGGGCAGGAATTGAGCCCTTCTTGACGTTGAAAGCATCCTGACCAGCTGCCGAACCAGCAACCTTTAGCCAAGCAATGGCTGAGTCGCGGTCTGGAGCACCCTTTGGAAGGGTGAAGGAGTCAGATAGGAACTGGAAGGTTCCGGCTGTTCCAGGAGCTGGTGCCCAGGTGTAACCAACCTGCTCAACAAGTGAGTTGTCAACGCGGAAGAAGCCCTCTGCCCAGTCACCCATGATGTTGAATGCAGCGTCACCATTGATAACCAGCTGAGAAGCGTCCTGCCAAGCCAGGCTGGCAGCATCTGCGTTGGTGTAGCTCAGGACCTTGTCGAAAGTTGCTAGTGCACTACCGACTGCGGATGAACCCCAGTCAGTTGAGCCGTCCCATAGTCCGTTGTAAGCGTCAGTTCCAAGCTCACCCAGGAGAACAGTCTCGAAGAGGTGTAGCTGGGTCCACTGCTCACCTAGGGCTAGCGGGATGATTCCTGCAGCCTCTAGGGTCTCTGCTGCGACGAAGAACTCGTCCCATGAGTTAGGAATGGAGATTCCGTTGTCTGCAAGCACCGAGGGGTTTGCCCACATCACGTTTGCACGGTGAATGTTTACAGGCACCGAGTAGATTGCGCCATCAACAGTGATCAGCGGAAGCAGGGTCTCTGGCATAACTGCTGCCCAGCCCTGTTCCTCGTAGAGGGCGGAAAGGTCTTCAAGCTGACCTGCGGTGATGTAGTCCATCAACTCTGCACCAGCGTGACCCTGGAAGGAGTCTGGTGGGTCGTTAGCCTCAAGGCGAGTGGCAAGCACCGCGCGAGCGTTGGTACCAGCACCACCTGCAACGGCTGCGTTGACAAACTCAATGTTTGGGTACTCAGCGTTGAAGACCTCAACGAGAGCGTTCAGGCCAGCCTCTTCACCGCCACCGGTCCACCATGAGAAAACCTCAACGGTGCCAGTTGCAGTCTCGGAAGTTCCTGAACCACCTGAGCCAGAGGAGCCAGAAGTCTCTTCCTCGGCTGGGGTAGTAGCACAACCGACCAAACCAAGGGTCAGGACGGTTGAAAGAGCGAACGTAAGTGTCCGCTTTGAAGTGATTTGCATCATTCCCCTATCTATAAAGCAATACCCAGGAAATTGGGTACTGACGGGAATGCTTACAGCAACAACAAATTAATTGAAACGCAGCGCAAGTGTTGTTATCAATTCGTTGTTATTGACAACATAACCAGCACTCGTAATAGTAGAAGCTGTGAACGACCTGCCCCAGACACCGCGCTCGCGCGGAGGCTACGGACTTCGACCCAACGTTGGGGTTCGGAAGGCTAATTTGTCGCAGGTGCTAACCCTGGTCCACGCTTTTGGGCGAATGACCAGATCCGACATCGGACTAAAAACCGGATTGAATCGCTCGACCGTTTTGGACTTGGTGGCCGAACTTCAGGACCGCAATCTCGTCACTCAGGAGGTCCCTTCGGGCGCTGGTGAAGTTGGCCGGCCAAGTATGGAGGTAATCGCAAGCGACAATGTGGTCAGCTTTGTGGTCATTCCTCGAATGGGTGAATTGACGGTTGGAACCGTTGGACTCGGCGGCCGCATATTCAGTCAACGCCGAGTTGCGATGCCCAAAACCGCAACCCCAATTGAGTATGCGCGAAAGGCAGGGGCAATCATCGCGCAATTCCGGAGGGACCTAAAAGAGGGAACGAAAATTGTGGGTGTGGGTGTGGCTGCCCCGGGTCAGGTCCGAGTTGCCACGGGAGAAATTCGTTGGGCCCCCGCTCTTGGTTGGCGGGACGTTCGCTTTGACCAGATGCTCGCAGATGAAACCGGGCTCCCAATCCGGCTAGATAACGATGCAAGTCTTGCCTGTGCTGCGGAGTGGTCATTTGGTGCTGGCAGAGGATATGACAACATGCTTCTCCTGATTGGTGTTGCCGGTGGCCTTGGCGGTGGCGTTGTCGCCAACGGTGAGGTAGTGAGGGGAAACCTGGGTTTTGCGGGTGAGCTTGGCCACATGCGGATATCAGACGATGAGGGACTCGACTACTCAGGAATACCGGGAACTCTTGAGGCGCTGGTCAGAAGAAGCGACTTAGAGGCAGCCTTAGGCCAGGAAGACCTGGACGACGAAGCCCTCTTCGCCGGCTTGAGGAAAGCCGCAGAAGACAAAGAGGTCGACTCTCTTCTTGAGCGTCAGACCCATTACCTAGGTAGGGCCATTGGGCTGCTCTTGGTGGCCATGAATCCCAAGATTGTTGTGCTCAGCGGCTTTCTCTCGATACTCCTAGAGCTAAAGCGCAATGAACTCATGGCTGCAATCAACTCCCAAACCGTTTCATCTTCGGTTGAGGGCGTCGAGATCCAAGCAGGGAGCCTCGGCCCAAACCTTTTGCTGATGGGAACGGCGGAGATTATTTTCAAGGATCTTTTGCTTGACCCAGTCGGATACGAGCTTTTCGAGTAATGGTAGGCCCCGTGGGGCTCGAACCCACGACCCACGGATTAAAAGTCCGTTGCTCTACCAACTGAGCTAGAGGCCCCTA
>JBDQMQ010000050.1:0-6815 GCA_040262185.1 Aquiluna sp.
TCAATGTCTTTTTCGGTTACTTCCCTGTCGAAATGAAGCTCTATGCGCTTGCCAATGCGCACGCCCGAGATGTCCTTGTTCCCGCCTCTTACCAGCGCATTGGCAACTGCCTTGCCCTGGGGGTCTAGTAGATCTTGCTTGGGCATGATCTCAACGATGATTTTTGGCACTTCTACCCTTCGGTTTGCTGGGTTTCCAGTTTCGGGATGGACGTTGGTTGCCGGCAGCGATGCTCGGAATGCCTTTAGTTTAGTTGGCTAATTGGCTACTGCTTACGGAGTGCGTGGCGTGCCCATTATCAGCCGAATCGGAGCTGAAACCCTGCGAGCATTTCCAAGACCAGTAGCGCACCCAGTCTCACGGTTCGACCGTCGCTACTGTCTTTTGCGGCATCGATTTCGGTGATGTCCATGCCCACGACGTTTGGGTTGGCAGCAAGCAGTCGAGCCGCCTGACGAAGCTCAAACGCGCTAATGCCTCCTGGTGCTGCAGCCGGGCAGGCCGGAACCACGCTGCGATCACAGACGTCAACATCAATGTCCACAAAGACTGGGCCGGGGCCCTCGCCAAGCGCAATCCTGCAAGCCTCAGCAATTCCCATCTGGGCTAGTGCGGTTCTTGAGATAACCGAGATGCCCAGGTCCTGCGCAAGCTTCGCGTAGTCGGCTGAGTTAGAAAAATCGTTGATTCCGATTTGAACTATGTTTTTCGGATTCAATCCGCCTTCGATGAGCCTTCTTACGGGTGAACCATTTGAAACTCCATCGCGAAGGTCGTGGTGAGCATCGAGAGTTATCAACCTCGCGCTACTCAGCTTGTCTTTGAGTGTTCCAAAAGCTGCGGCATAGGTGACTGAGTTGTCACCCCCTAGAGCGATTGTTAGGGGCTTGTTTGCGCTGGCAATTCTGGAAATTGTCTCGACTTCATTTTCGTCAGGGTTTGTGATTTCCCCCAGGTCTTGGAGGCCGGTTGTGATTGATTCTTGGGTGCTGTGGCTGAAGGTGCTGTAGCGGGTGAGGGCCTCGCGAATTGCCTTGGGGGTTAGGTGGGCACTTGTTTCGCTGATTGAAGTCTTGTGCGCTGGAATGTCAATCAGTCCAACGGGAGACTCTGCATCGCTTATTAGCGATGCAGCCCTGGGCCATTTTGAATCTTCAGGCATGGTGACCAAACTTTCTAGAAAGCTCTGTGGCCGCATGCAACATCATTGCCGCCAACTCTGACAAATCTAGCTTCTCGAGCTGCCTGGATTGCATAGTGATTGCAATGCCCGCCAGGGGGTGATCTAGGTTGTCGATGATTGCGGTTCCAATTGAGGCGTATCCCATGCTCACCTCGTCTACCTCGAGCGCATAGCCCTGGTTCTTTTCAAGTGCCAGTAGGTCTTTGAGCTCGCCTAGGTCCTTTGGACCCAGTCCGGTTCTGGTTCCAAGCCTTAGACCCCGAAAAGATGCCGAGATCTGTTTCTGGTCAAGTAGCGCCAGCATCGCGCGACCAGATGCGGTCAGGTGAGCTGGTAGCCTCACCCCTATGTCGGTAACCAGTTTGAGGCTTCTTGCAGGGCGCTCTTCCAGTAGGTAGAGAACATCGGAGCCATCCAGCACTCCAAGGTGCCCAACCACCGGAACTCGCCTCTCTAGGTCTGAAACCAGTCTTTTGAGAATCGGCCGGGCCAGTCGCTCTATCGGCTCGTGCCGCTGATAGGCACTTCCAAGCTCCCAGGCGGCAATGCCTAGACCCCAGCGCTTATCGGCTAGATAGTGGATGGCAAAGCCCTCTTGCTCGAGGGCCTGGAGTAACTGATAGCAGGAGGACCTCGGAAGGCCTAGCTTTTTGGCCAGCAGCTCGGCACTTGCCGGTTGCCCTAGCTCGGCCATTGCCCGCAGCAGCGCTAAGGCTCTGGTTGCAGCCGGCACTCGTGACATGGATTTACTATGTCTGAAATTTCAGACAAAAGCTATTGAAACCTTCTTGTTGCTCTCCTTTGGAAGATGTGGAATTTAGCTATGACCGCAACGACGCGCACTTTGAAAGCAGCCACTGGAAGCACGCTTACCGCCCAGGGCTGGCAGCAAGAGGCAGCACTTCGCATGCTGCACAACAATCTTGATCCATCGGTTGCTGAGCACCCTGATGAGCTAATTGTCTATGGCGGAAACGGCAAGGCCGCCCGTAACTGGGCCAGCTTCGATGCCATGGTGAAGACCCTCACTAACCTCAAGAACGACGAGACCATGCTGGTGCAGTCGGGGAAGCCGGTCGGTGTCTTCCAAACCCACGAGTGGGCACCCAGAGTGCTGCTTGCAAATTCAAACCTGGTAGGTGACTGGGCAACCTGGCCCGAGTTTAGAAGGCTCGAAAAACTTGGGCTCACCATGTATGGGCAGATGACCGCAGGTTCATGGATCTACATAGGAACTCAGGGGATATTGCAGGGGACCTACGAGACCTTTGCAGCGGTGGCAGCCAAGCGATTCGGAGGCTCGCTCTCTGGCACGCTGACCCTTACGGGAGGGTGTGGCGGCATGGGCGGAGCTCAACCGCTAGCAGTCACCATGAACGAGGGCACCTGCCTAATTGTTGACATCGACCCATCGCGTCTTCAAAAGCGGATTGAGACCAGGTATCTAGATGAGATTGCCGACAATCTTGATGATGCGATTGAGAGGGTGCTGCGCTACAAGGCAGAGAAGAAGGCGCTTTCGGTTGGCGTGGTTGGAAATGCGGCAACAGTGTTTGACGAACTTCTTCGACGAGATGTGCCAATTGATATCGTGACCGACCAGACTAGTGCTCACGATCCCTTCTACTACATCCCGGAGGGTGTCGAGCTTGAGGATGCCCGCGAATATGCCGAGCACAACCCAGCTGAGTTTTCGAAGCGTGCCAAAGAGTCGATGGCAAAGCATGTGGCGGCAATGGTTGGTTTTATGGCTAAGGGTGCCGAGGTGTTTGACTATGGAAACTCGATTAGAGACGAGGCTCGTCAGGGGGGCTTTGAAGATGCCTTCAAGTTCCCCGGTTTCATTCCGGCTTACATCCGCCCACTGTTCTGCGAGGGCAAGGGACCATTCAGGTGGGTGGCGCTCTCGGGTGACAAGAAGGATATTTGGCGTACCGACCAGGCTGTTTTGGAGCTTTTTCCTGAAAACACCCACCTGCGTCGTTGGATCAACATGGCTCAGGAGCGCGTCGAGTTCCAGGGTCTACCAGCAAGAATCTGCTGGTTGGGTTACGGCGAACGAGACAGAGCCGGAGATGCCTTCAATCAGCTGGTAAAGACTGGCGAGGTTTCGGCACCAATCGTGATTGGCCGCGACCATCTGGACTGTGGCAGTGTTGCCTCTCCTTACCGGGAGTCCGAGGCAATGCTCGATGGCTCTGATGCGATTGCCGATTGGCCACTACTGAATGCCATGGTGAACATCGCCTCTGGCGCCAGTTGGGTTTCTATCCACCATGGTGGTGGCGTTGGCATGGGAAGGTCCATCCACGCAGGTCAGGTTTCCGTCGCCGACGGAACTGACCTCGCGGGGGAAAAGCTTCGCAGAGTCCTTACCAATGACCCTGGCATGGGAGTGATTCGTCACTGCGATGCAGGCTATGAGGCGGCTAAGAGCGTGGCCGAAGCCAAGCATGTTCACGTGCCAATGCTGGACACCGAGTGAAGACTCTCTACTGCGACGCTTCCTCCCTGGTCTTGCCCGGTGAAGCCTTTGGTCAATTGGAGGTAATTGAACACGGAGCTTTCCTGGTTGAGGACGGCAAAATCTCCTGGGTTGGTGTTACCAGTGCCGCTCCAGCCGCCGATGAGCAGGTCTCGTTGGCTGGCAAGACCGTGATACCAGGTTTTGTTGACTCGCACTCGCACATTATATTTGCCGGTGATCGCAGCGAAGAGTTCTCCTATCGCATGGCCGGACAGCCATACAAATCGGGAGGCATAAACACAACTGTTCGAGACACCCGGGCCGCAACTGACGAAGAGCTGCGGACAAATGCCAGGCGTTTAGTTGAAGAGTTTCGTGCCTCCGGCATCACGTATTTTGAGATTAAGAGTGGCTACGGTCTGGATACCGAATCTGAGCTTCGTTCGCTTCGGATTGCTCGCGAGTTCACCGAGGATGTCACTTTCCTGGGTGCCCACGTGATTCCAGAGGGCGTTGAACGTGAGCAATACATCGCCGAGGTCATCGGGCCCATGCTCGCAGGCGCAGTCGATTATGCAAAGTGGATTGACGTTTTCTGTGACCAGGGAGCGTTCAGCTTGGAAGAGTCCAGGGCGATTCTGGAAGCTGGAATAGCTGTCGGGCTGAAGCCGCGAATGCACTCCAATCAGCTCGGAAACCAAGGAGGTATTCAACTTGGCGTCGAACTGGGCTGCGCATCAATTGACCACTGCACCAACCTGAGCGAAGCCGACATCAACTCACTAGCTAGCTCCAACACGGTGGTCACTCTGGTCCCGGGAGCCGAATTTTCAACAAAGAGCAAATATCCCGATGCCGGCAGCTTGGTGGCAGCTGGCATCACAGTCGCAATTGCAACAGACTGCAATCCTGGCAGCTCGTTCACGACCTCAATGCCGTTTTGTATTTCAATCGCAGTGAGGGAGATGGGCCTTTCACCGGATGAGGCCCTGTGGGCCGCGACCCGCGGAGGGGCGAGTGCGCTGCAGAACAAAAGGGGCAGTCTTGCGGTCGGGTCCGATGCGGACTTCGTGGTCTTGGATGCCCCCAATCACATTCACCTCGCTTATCGACCAGGGGTTCAGCTGGTAGAGCAAACCTATGTTGCCGGCCAGAAGGTTTTTGAAAGGTAGAAAATGCAGACAATTGAACTGGGCACCTCAGGCCTGACTTTTGCCGAAGTTCAGACTGTTGCCAGGGGCGATGCAAAGGTGGAAATCACCAAAGGCGCACTGCGGGCGATGGAGGCAACCCGGGCTCACATCGAAGCGCTGGCTGCCGCCGATGAGCCTGTTTATGGCATCTCGACCGGTTTTGGTGCACTGGCTCAGCGCCACATTCCGATTGAAGATCGTGTCCAACTGCAGAAATCACTAATCCGCTCCCACGCAGCCGGCATGGGTGACCCGGTCGAGCGCGAGGTGGTTCGGGCCATGATGCTGCTCAGACTGAGAACCATGTGTTCGGGCCAAACCGGTGTCAGGCCAGTTCTTGCACAGACCTACGCACAGATTCTGAATGCCGGAATCACACCCAGGGTCCTGGAATTTGGTTCGCTCGGCTGCTCTGGGGATCTTGCACCACTTTCCCACTGCGCGATGGTGGTGATGGGAGAGGGCAGGGCTTTCGACCCTGATGGGGTTGAACGACCGGTTGCCGAACTGTTGGCGACTGCGGGTATCGAGCCGGTTGAGTTGCGCGAGAAAGAAGGCCTCGCACTCATCAATGGCACCGACGGAATGCTTGGAATGCTGATTCTGGCCATTGCTGATCTCGAAATGATCTTGAACCAGGGAGACATTATTGCCGCGATGAGCATTGAGGGGCAAATGGGTACTGACCAAGTCTTTCGGCCTGAATTGCATGAGGGTCTTCGACCACACCCCGGGCAAGCAATTAGCGCAGCGAACATGTTCGCAGCGCTCCAGGGAAGCGAGATTGTCGCCTCGCATCGACACGGTGACGGCGTAGTTCAGGATGCCTACTCGTTGCGGTGTGCTCCGCAGGTTGCGGGTGCGGCTCGCGACACCCTCGCACACGCAAAACTGGTTGCGGAGCGCGAACTGGCGGCAATCATTGACAATCCGGTGGTTCTGGAATCTGGCGAGGTCTCTTCTAACGGAAACTTCCATGGCGCTCCAATTGCCCTGGTGCTGGACTTCTTGGCGATTGCAGCCGCAGATGTCGGATCGATTTCTGAGCGTCGAACCGACAGGTTCCTAGACGTAACGCGTAACAGAGGGCTTCCCGCTTTCTTGGCTAATGATCCCGGTGTGGATTCGGGATTGATGATTGCCCAATACACTCAAGCTGGATTGGTGTCGGAGAACAAGCGCCTGGCAAATCCGGCGAGCGTTGACTCGATTCCCTCGAGCGCGATGCAGGAAGATCATGTTTCCATGGGTTGGCATGCGGCTCGAAAGCTTCGAAAGGCGCTGGACAACCTCCGCCGTATTATCTCGATCGAGCTCGTAGCTGCAGCAAGAGCGGTTGACCTAAGGGCTCCACTCAAGCCATCGCCACTCACAGGAGAGTTAATCTCCACTTTGCGAGAAAAAGTGCCCGGCCCAGGACCAGATCGCGACCTAAGTGAAGAGCTGGAGACGGCATATCGAATTCTGCTGCGGCAAAAGTAGTACACGCACGCACATGGTGCCACTTAGCTAGCGAGCAAAACTCTCAATCGGTGGGCAGGTGCAGGTGAGGTTCCTATCACCAAATACCCCATCGATTCTTCGAACCGGTGGCCAGTACTTGCTTCTGCGCTGGCTGTCGGTTGGGAAGACAGCTTCTTCGCGGCTGTAGGGGTGGGTCCACTCGCCGGTTAGGTGGTTCGCAGTGTGCGGAGAGTTGACCAGAGGGTTGTCCTCCTGGGGCCAGATACCGTCCTGAACCTTTTGAGCTTCGGCCCTGATTGCAAGCATGGCGCTTATGAACCGCTCGAGTTCCTCCATTGGCTCTGACTCGGTTGGCTCAATCATTAGGGTTCCCGCTACTGGGAAGCTCATGGTTGGGGCGTGGAAGCCGTAGTCAACAAGCCTCTTTGCAACATCATCATTTGAGATGCCGGCCACCTTTTGCAGCGGACGAATGTCAATCACTGCCTCGTGGGCGATCAGGCCATTC
>JBDQMQ010000051.1:0-6665 GCA_040262185.1 Aquiluna sp.
GAATAACCATGTCATTCACAGAGATCTTCACCTGGGAGACCTCATTAAGTTTCTTTCTTAGTTCGAGCAGCTCAGCAACATCACAGTCCGCCGTGAGGTAGAAGTGCGGAATGGTGGTCTTGCTTTCGGTAAGCCTTCTCGCAATCACTCGCCTCATGGACGAGTGCGGCCTCGAGGAGTACGCGGATGAGTAATCTTGGCTTGCCAAGGCAGAAGAGGTGCTCTGCTCAACCGGCTGCGAGGCTGGAGCTGCGGGCTGCTCCTTCATTGCCGATTCGACGTCTCTTCTAACGATGCGCCCATCGGGACCGGTGCCAACAACTTGACTCAGGTCAAGACCTGCATCGCTTGCCATCTTCCTAGCAACTGGGGAAACGAATCTTCTTGCAGGATCTACAACAACTTGTTTAGGCGCCTCAGATTTGGTTTCAGGCTGCTCCTGAACAATTGGCGTCGCAATTGGTGCAGGAGGCACAGTCGGGGCTGGAGCACTTTCCTCTGGCTCTGGCGAACTTGGGGATGCGACACCTGAAGAAGCATCCTCACCAATGATTGCAATTGGTGCGCCAACTTCAACCTCTACACCGTCGCCAGCAATAATCTTGCTTAGCTTGCCGGCCTCTTCAGCGGCGTACTCGACTACAGCTTTATCGGTCTCCAGTTCAACAATTACCTGACCAACGCTAACCTCGGAGCCCTCTTCAACCAGCCACTTAGACACAACCGCATGAGTTGCCCCGGCGGCAACCTCAGGCATTAACACTTTGCCCATTAGTTGCTCCCGAATCCCTGCTTAGCGGCGTCTAATGCTCGGACGATGTCCGCAGTCTTGGCAATAGCCTCTTGCTCCAAAACCTTTGAAATGCTTGGCGAAGCCTCTCTACCGTGAACCCTGAGAACCGGCTGGTCTAAGTGGTCGAAGAAGCGACGTTGAATCTCGTCTGAGAGCCAAGTGCCATAGCTTGTGCCCTGGACGCCCTGCTCAACAATCATCACGGCGTTTGTCTTGCGAATGCTTTCGCCAATGGTTTCCCAATCCAGGCTCGCACGGTCTAGCCACCTCAGGTCAATGACATCGGCATCCACGCGAGCTTCGGCAACTGCCTCAAGACTCTTGCTCACCATGTTCATGTAGGTCAAGACCGTCAGATCGGAGCCCTCCTGGACTACCTTGGCCTTGCCAAGTTCAATTTGGTAGTCGTAATCCTCTACAGGAGCCTGGCCCCTAGAGGTGTAGAGGTCGACATGCTCAATGACAAGCACTGGATCCTCCAACTGCAGGGCTGCGTTCATGAGACCTACGTAGTCAAATGGATTGCTCGCCGCGACAATCCTCCAGCCGGGAGCGGTGGCAAAGATACCGGCCGGATCCATAAGATGTTGGGAACCGTAACCAGACCCCATGGCTACCTTTGTTCTAAGCACGAGCGGCACATTGCCCTCGCCACCAAACATGTGACGTGCCTTACCGATTTGATTGAAGACCTGGTCGGCCGCCACCCACATGAAGTCGGGATACATGAACTCGACGATTGGGCGGAATCTGCCGTCAAGGGCCATGCCACCAGCTAGTCCGGCAAAAGCGTTCTCGCTAATGGGAGTTCCCAGGATTCGCTCTGGATATTTCTCGGGGATGCCCTTGGTAGCTCCGTTGGTGCCGCCCTTAAGCTTGTGGACATCTTCGCCGAGAATCACAATTCTTGAGTCCTTTTCCATGGCCCTATCGATTGTGTTTGCAATCGCATCAACGAACCTGGTGTCCTTGAGTTCGCCGGCGAAAGACTCGAGCTCCTCGGTTCTAGCTCCCCGTAATTCACTGGCGTCAGATCGAACTCCAAAGTCCACATAGTCCGCCGGCGGCCAAAGCTCTGGGCGAATTCTCCTAGAGCCCTCTTTCCCCTCAGGGTCAGGCTCAAGGAGCTGCTCGGAGAACTTCTTCATTGCAGACACGGCCTGGTTCCTGACGCTATCGACTAGAGCGTCATCCACTAGGCCGCGGCTCTTCATCTCACGAGCCACCATCTCGAGTGGGTCTCTAGCCCTCCAGGCTTCCTCTTCTTCCTTTGAGCGATAACCAAAGGCACTGCCTGGGAATGCTCCGTTTTGGTGGAAGAACCTGTAGACCTCAGCTTCAATCACTACCGGCCCCCTGCCGGAGCGTGCATGCTCTTCAGCGATTCGCATGGCCTTCCAAACCGCTAGCGGATCCATTCCATCCACGCGATAGCTGGGAACTCCGAAACCAACTCCCCTACCCGAGAGACGATCCTCTTTAGTCGCCTCGGCAACGGTAGTGCTCACTGCGTAAAGGTTGTTCTCGATAAAGAAGATAAGCGGAACGTTCCAAGCTGCAGTTAGGTTCATGCTCTCGAGCACACTGCCGATGTTTACCGCTCCATCTCCAAAATATGAAATGGTCAAATCGTCAGTTCCTGCGTGAAGTTGATTCCAGGCATTGCCCGCGGCTAGCGGAACACCTCCACCCACGATCGCGTTTGTGCCAAGCGCACCGGCCTCCAGCCATTGAAGGTGCATGGAGCCGCCACGTCCGTGAGAAAAACCCTGATCCAGACCAAGGATTTCTGCAGCTGTTTTCTGCAGCATTGCCTGCATCTCATCAGACACAAGTTGATTGAGGTCCAGATACGCGGAGACGTGGGAAATGGCTTTTGCGAGGAATTGGTGGTGCCCGCGGTGGGATCCGTTCACTCCGTCGCTAGACCTAAGGCCAACTATGGACCCAACTGCTCCACCCTCCTGACCAATGGATGAGTGCGCGGGTCCGTGGACCAAACCCTGCCCACTGAGTTCAAGAATTTCCTCTTCAAACGCCCGGATTAGGTGAAGCTGCCCTAAGAAGGTCTCGAGAAGCCTAGGGTCCGCCTCTGCCCAGTCTTGTTGGGTGGCTTTAACCTCCTGCCAAGGCTCTAGGGGTTGCAGGTCAACAAGCTGAGTCATCTTCGGCTCCATCAGAAAAAAACAATTGGATACAATTCTGTCATAAATTGCCTATAAATTAGCAATTTTTTGTTTTTGAGCCTAAATTTGTATCCAATAGGCCATAACGAAGGGGCTAGCCATGGCAATACCTGGACTCCGAGGGACGGATCACGTTGGGTTTACCGTCCCCGACATTGAGCAAGCAACCGACTTCTTTCTAAATATTCTCGGAGCGGAGCTGGTGTACAAACTTGGCCCCTTCAAAGCCGATGACGATTGGATGTCAAGGCAGCTAAACGTGCATCCGGATTCGGTCATTGTTGAGAACCGTCATTTCAGACTTGGCCATGGGGCAAACTTTGAAATCTTTCACTACGAGACTCCAGATGGTCAGCAGCCCCAACCCAAGAACAGCGATATAGGCGGACATCACCTCGCGTTCTACGTTGATGACATTGACGCCGCAGTCGATTACCTAAAAGCAAGCGGGATTGAAGTACTTGGCGAGCCAGTTAGCTCAAAGGGTCCTGCCAGCGGTCAAAGGTGGGTTTACTTCCTTTCGCCGTGGGGCATGCAGTTTGAGCTTCTCTCCCACCCGCGAGGCAAGGCCTATGAGATGGACTCCAAAGTCCGGCTTTGGACACCGCGTTTTCCGGCGGACTAAAGCCTCATTGTCACGACACAGGCCTTGAATCCGTAAGGCCCTGCGGTCACTCTTGCCGAGCCGCCAGCGGCCAAGGTCATTGCCATGTCCGCACGGAACTCAAATTTTGAACCATCCGGGATTACCGCGGTAAAACTGCCATCAATGCAAAAGACTCCGTGCTCTTCACCTTCGGTCGTAAAGTCGATCACCTCTCCGGGCTGGTGATCAATGACCCTGATGGACTTCCATGGCCCGGCCATGATCTCGGTGATGTGGGTTTCGTCGGTCTCGTAAAGATTTACTTTTGGGCTAAATTCCATTTGGTCCTCCTTATTCGGCCGATGGCGCATAGGCGGGGAGGGCGTCAACAATTTCAGGTGGCAGCGCCTCCACAACAAAAAACTCCAAAGTCTCGTCGCCGATGGTTTCAATGCCATGACGGCCATGAAGTGGCGTCATTATGAGGTCACCTGGACCAACCTCGAAGCGCTCATCGCCGTAGTGCATCAGCCCTCGGCCCCGAATGATGAAGTAGATCTCCTCGGTTCTTGAGTGGACGTGCTCTCCGACGGCAGCCCCTGGCTCGAGCCGGTTGTGTTCAAAGGAGTCCCAGTCGGCACTCATCATCAGGCCTGTAACAAAACGCTTCCATCGAAGCACACCGCGGCCGCCGTGGACACCAAGGATCTGGCTTGGAGAACCCGTGTCAGAGATAAAGATTGGAGTTGACGCCATCGTGCCTCCTAAAATTGCAATGTATACGATGCTACTTCAATTCCATTATGTGGAGGCAATTTTTGGGAAAAAGTGGCCTTTCTGGATACATCTACTCAAAAATTGAAGGATGTTCCTCTAAAGACTTTCTGGTGCGCTTGATGTGAGACACAAGTACAGACTGGGCCTCGCCGACGTCATTGCGACGCAAAGCGTCAACGAAGAGTCTGTGCTGGAGATGAGTCGTTCCGCCTTCGCTTAGTCCATTGAGCTCAACGAAAGCACGCCTGTAATGCTGGGTCGTATTCCAAAGCTTCAGGACAATGTCTCGAACCATCCCACTTTCTACTCCGGCGTAAGACAACAGGTGAAACTCGCGATCCAATCGAAGGAAAGTCTCCACATCTCCACACGACTCCATTTGATTGCAGAGCTCACCTAACTGGTCAATGTGTTCCTGAGTCAGTCCTGGAAGGCTTTGGGCCAGAAGAAGCGGTTCTAGCCGCTCTCTGACCTCGTATGCATCGTTGCATTCCTGGTAGTTGAGTTTGCTCACCCAGGCCCCGCTGTTAGAGACGATTGTGACCAGGCCGTCAGCCTCAAGTCTCCGCAGCGCATCTCGGACTGGAAGTCGGGACGAGCCAAACCTCTCAGCAATCTCCTCTTGCCTTAGGCGAGTTCCCGGAGCGAGGTCTCCGTTGAGAATTTCATCGTGAAGACGTTGAGCGATGGATTGTCCAGACAAATCTCACTCCTAACGGTTTCTTAGCAAATCCTATTGCCAGCTAACACCTACTACTGAGCGGTATGTCCGCCATCCACAACAAGCTCAGTGCCAGTGACATAGCTTGAGTCATCCGAAACCAAAAAAAGCGCTGCCTTCGCGACCTCTCTAGGGTCTCCCAGTCTTGCCATGGGAGTCTTATCAACAATTGCCTGAGTAAGACCCTTGTCCTGGGCCAAGACCATAGGGGTTGCGATGATGCCAGGGTGCAGGGAATTTGAACGAATACCATCTGTGGCGTAAGTCAGAGCGACATTCTTACTAAACGATCTAACCGCTCCTTTACTGGCGGTATAGGCGGCCACACCTGATGCACCCACGTAGCCCCACATAGAAGATGTGTGAAGCATGACCCCACCGCCCTGCTTTTGCATTTGTGGCAGCACGGCCCTTGTCCCGTAGAAGACACCATTGAGGTTTAGATTTACAATTCGGTGCCAGTCGTCTATCTCGATTGAGTCAATACCCTCGTAGGAACCAACGCTTCCCGCGTTGTTGAAAAGAATGTCTATCTTGCCCTCGGCAGCAACAATGTCCGCCACAACTTGATGCCAGGCATTCAGGTCAGTGACGTCGTGGGTTACGAATTTGACTCGTGGGTTATCGAACGGCTCATCGATTGTGAGATCAAGACAGTAGACCGTGGCTCCCTCCTCGGCAAACACGTCAACGGATGCTCTACCAATACCTCTTGACCCACCGGTTACAACTGCTACCTTGTTTTCGAGTCTCACGGCTCCTCCAAACACAAATGAATACAATTCAAGGTTCAAGATACCTTTTTTTAGGCAAAATAGGCTGTTTTCAACCTAGAATGTATCCAATTAGCAGCCTCCCATTTGAAAGCAGAATCCCAAGATGTCGATGAAGGTCACGAACCCAACCACTGAAGTAGTTGAGGCGGAATTCCCACTAGATACCCCTGAGAAAGTTGAGGCAAAACTCGCTTTAGCTCAAGAGGCACACCTCAAAATTCGAGCTTTCAGTTTTGCCGAGCGCTCCAAGCTAATGCATGCCGCCGCCGACTTGATCGAGGCAGAGATCGACACGACCTCCGTCATGCTAACTAGGGAAATGGGCAAGCCCATTGCTCAGAGCCGCGCCGAGGTGCTGAAGTGCGCAAAGAGCATGCGCTACTACGCCGATAATGCCGAATCCATGTTGTCCCCTTGGAGCATTGATGACCCGAGCAAGGTAGGCGCCAGCGACGCGGGAAGCATCTGGCAGCCCTTGGGAGTAGTTCTTGCGGTCATGCCCTGGAACTACCCACTCTGGCAAGTAATGCGTTTCGCTGCCCCCGCTTTGATGGCGGGTAACGCGGGTGTTCTAAAACACGCTTCCAATGTCCCTGAGTCAGCGATGTACCTTCACTCTCTTTTCACTAGGGCCGGTTTCCCTGAGGGGGCATTTGGAACCCTAATGATTTCGGCTTCTCAAGTTGCTGCGGTGATAGACGACTGGAGAGTCCGCGCAACAACCCTGACAGGCTCAGAGCCTGCTGGACGCGCTGTTGCCGAGCGAAGCGGAAAGATGCTCAAGCCTTCTGTCCAAGAGCTTGGAGGTAGCGATCCCTTTATCGTG
>JBDQMQ010000052.1:0-6620 GCA_040262185.1 Aquiluna sp.
GGTTATAGGTGTCGGCACGAGTGCAGCGGACTCGGGCGAGACAGGTGCGATAACTTATGAATCTGCCAAGGCAGCCTATGAGGCAGCAGTCACGGGCGGACTGACGCCTTTTGCTGTGGTTGGGACTGCGGGGACTACAAACTTTGGGATCATCGATGACCTTGCAGGTCTAGCAAAGCTTGCCAAGGAAAAGGACCTCTGGTTCCACATCGACGGAGCATATGGCTTGGCGGGAATATTGGTGCCAGAGCTAAAGGAGCTCTATACGGGTATTGAGCATGCTGACTCGCTGATTGTTGACCCTCACAAGTGGCTCTTCTCCCCCTTTGATGCCTGTGCTCTTATCTACCGCAATCCCGCCATGGCCAAAGAAGTCTTCTCACAACACGGCGAATATCTAGAACCGGTGAACAAGAACAAGGACGAGTGGAACCCCTCGGACTACGCGATCAACCTAACCAGAAGAGCCCGTGGACTCCCGCTCTGGTTCTCACTTGCCACCCACGGGGTTGCCACCTATAGAGATGCCATCAGGGCAAACGTTGAGCTAGCTCATCAGGCTGCACGTGAAATTGAGAAGCGCGAATATCTGTCGCTTGTGCGAAAGCCGCAGCTCTCCGTGGTGGTTTTCGAACGGAACGGCTGGGTGCAGTCGGACTATGACTCGTGGAGCGACAAACTGCTGGCGGAGCAGTTTGCCCTAGTTCTCCCTTCGAGTCTCAGGGGTCGCCCCCATACCCGATTTGCCATCGTGAACCCCATGACAAAGATCGAGCTGCTAATCGAAATCTTGGACAGCATGAAATGAAACTAACGATTGCCGAGAGTCTTGCCTCTCCAGCGAAAAAGAAGGCGTCCGAGCGCGGCAGCCTAAAAGTGGCGCTCGTGCAGTTCAGCTGGAATGAAGATGAAGCTGCCCACAAAGAAAACATTGCCCAGGCAGTTGCCCTGGCGGCACAAAACGGCGCAGAGATTGTCTTTCTTCCCGAGCTTACGCTCAGCCGCTACCCAGCTGACACTCTGCCAACTGGGACCCCGAGCGATAGCGCTGAAGACCTCGATAGTGGGCCAACTTTCAATCTGCTCGCAAAGCTTGCTAGAGACCACTCTGTTTTTGTCCACGGGTCTCTGTATGAGAAAACCGGGTTTACTGACGGCAGGGGCCTAAACACCGCAATCGTGGTAGGTCCAGACGGAAACCTAGTTGCCAGGACCCCGAAACTGCACATCCCGGTTACCGAAGGCTACTTCGAGGACAAGTACTTTCAGCCCGGTCCTGCTCAGGATCCTTACCCCGTCTATGAGCTAAACCAGGCCTCCAAACCTAAGCTCGGACTCCCTACCTGCTGGGACGAGTGGTTTCCCGAAGTCGCCAGGGCCTATGGGCTAGCGGGCGCAGACATCCTCTGCTACCCAACCGCGATTGGCTCTGAGCCTGATCACCCGGACTTTGACACTGAACCACTATGGCGACAGACCATTGTCGGCCACGCGATTGCAAACGGCCTGTTCATAGTCGTGCCAAATCGCTACGGAAATGAGGGTCTGGTCACTTTCTACGGCAGCTCCTTTATCGTCGACCCATACGGCAGAATCCTGGTCAGGGCTGCACGGGAGGGCGACGAGGTGCTGATCGCAGACCTGGATCTCGATCAGAGGCGCGACTGGCTGGACCTATTTCCCTTCTTTGCAACTAGAAGGCCAGACACCTATGAACTTCTCACAAGGGGCGTTGTGAACCCCAGAGGGCCAAAGGGAGACGGGGAACTCGGAGGAATTGCGGGGCTAAGACCATGAGGTACATGCCTCCAGAGTGGCACCCGCATGAGCGCACCTGGGTAGCACTCCCCCACCACGGCTACACCCTGGGTGACACCGAAGATCAGCAGCTTGCCGCCAGAAAGACCTGGGCAGAGGTTGCAAACAGAGCCTCAGACTATGAACCGGTGACGGTGGTAGTTCACCCCGAAGGTATCAAGGAAGCTAAAAAGCATCTAAGTTCCCAAATTGAAATCGCTGAGATCGACATAGATGATGCCTGGCTACGCGACAGCGGCCCAACATTTGTCATTGATAGCGGCAAGTTGGCTGCAGTGGACTGGGTGTTTAACGGCTGGGGAGCCCAGAGCTGGGCGACATACGACAAAGACGCCCTGGTCGCCGGTGAGATAGCGGAACTACTAGGTGTGGAAAGGCTGGCAAGCAATCTCGTGAACGAAGGCGGCGGTATTCACGTCGATGGCAAGGGAAAGGTTCTTCTCACCGAGACCGTGCAGCTTGGCAAAGAACGTAACCCGCTCCTGAGCAAAGACCAGGTCGAAGCTGAGATTCACGAAAAGCTCGGGACTTCCGAAGCCATCTGGCTAAAGCGTGGTCTAACCCGCGACTATGACGAGTTCGGCACAAAGGGTCACGTAGACATCGTCGCGTGTTTCACTCCCGACGGCAGAGTGCTCTTCCACGACCAGAGAAACGAGCGTCACCCGGACTTTTTGATCTCAAAAGAAGTGAAGAGAACTCTCGAAGCAGCAGGTCTAGAAACGTTGGCGGTCTCTGCACCTGAGGTGCAGGTAGATGACCACGGCTTTGTGGATTACAGCTACATCAACCACTACGTGCTAAATGATGCTGTTTTGCTGTGTAGTTTTGATGACCCAGTGGATAAAGAGGTGGCCGCCCAGCTGAGAGATGTCTACCCGGGCCGAAAGATTGAGCTGATAGATGCGAGAGAGCTGTTTGCAAGAGGCGGCGGTATCCACTGCATCACCCAGCAGCAACCCAAGGCTTAGCAAATAAGAAAGGCATGCAATGAAGCGTGAAGAAACAGCAATCGACAAGATCGCCAATGACTGGGTGAAGCAGCTAGCCAGGCGCTCACCCTCCTATGCCACCTATCTGGGGTTCCCTGGTGGAGAGAAAGACGTTGACGACTTCTCGCCTGACGCCCTCGAGCAAGACCGCCATGACTATGCGGATCTGATTTCAAGACTCCAAGCCGAAGAGCCGGTGGACGAGGTCGATAGGGTCACCAAGGAGGCAATGATTGCCGATGCCGACCTCAGCATTCGCACCTACGACTCCGGCCTGCTCTTTAGGAACATGAACAACATTGCCTCCCCAGCTCAGGACATCAGAGATATCTTCGACCTCTCCCCAACTGAAAGCGTCGAGCACTGGGAGAACCTAGAGGCCAGGATGTCGAAGGTTCCGCAGGCTATTGCCGGCTACATCGAGTCGCTGCGGGTTGGTATCAAAAATGGTGACACTCCTGCCAAGCGGCAAGTCGAGGAGATCATCACCCAGGCCGCTCAGATTGACTCTTCAGAGGGGTTCTTTCGGGAGTTCTCGAAGGCAGAGGGTAAGGATCTCCCTGATTCGCTTCGCAAAGAACTGATAGCTGCTGGAGAGAAGGCGACCGAGGGCTACCGAACATTCGCCGAGTTTCTAAAAAACGATCTCCTACCTGCAGCAAACACCGAAGATGCCATTGGCCCTGAGCGCTATGCGCTTCTGAGTGAGAGATTCCTCGGAGCAAAGATTGACCCCGACGAGACCTATGAGTGGGGCAAACAGGAGCTTGCAAGAATCATCGCGGAGCAGTCGGAGGTGGCTAACCAGATCAAGCCCGGTGCGAGCGTCGAAGAGGCGGTAGAGCACCTAGAGAATGACCCGAGCACCAAGCTACACGGCACCGATGAGCTTCAGAAGTGGATGCAAAAGCTCTCAGATGAAGCAATAGAGAAACTTTCTGGAAGCCACTTCGAGATTGCCGAGCCACTGAAGAAGCTCGAGTGCATGATCGCCCCCACCAAGCACGGCGGCATCTACTACACCGGCCCAACAGATGACTTCTCAAGGCCGGGAAGGATGTGGTGGTCGGTTCCCGAGGGTGTTGAAGAGTTTGACACCTGGCGCGAGACTACGACCGTTTATCACGAGGGTGTCCCCGGTCACCACCTGCAGGTGGCCCAACAGACCTACATCAAAGACACTCTCAACGACTGGCGCAGGCTCGCATCCTGGACCTCGGGACACGGCGAGGGTTGGGCCCTGTACGCAGAGCGGCTGATGGACGAGCTTGGCTTTCTGAGCACTCCTGCCGACAGGCTGGGAATGCTTGACGCACAGCGCATGAGAGCTGCGCGAGTGGTTCTTGACATTGGCGTTCACACCAAGAAGCCAAACCTGGAGGGCACTGCTATCTGGAACTTTGACTATGCGCTCAATTTCATGGGAAGCAATGTGAACATGTCTAAAGAGTTCGTCCGCTTTGAAGTAACGAGGTATTTCGGGTGGCCCGGACAGGCCCCTGCCTACAAAGTCGGACAAAGAATCTGGGAGCAGATTCGCGATGACTACCGCACTCGCAAGGGAAGCGAATTTGACATCAAGGAGTTCCATAAAACCGCACTAAACCTAGGTGGCCTTGGTCTCGATACCCTCAGAAGCGCAATGGCTAGAGCCTAATTCCGGCATATTCGTTACGCTTTAGCCTGTGTCTAAGGTTCTAGGTTCCCTCCCCACAGGCGAAAAAGTGGGCATCGCATTCTCTGGCGGTCTCGATACATCGGTTGCAGTTGCCTGGATGCGCGAAAAGGGTGCCATTCCATTTGCCTACACCGCTAACCTCGGCCAGTACGACGAGGATGATATTGACTCAATCCCCGGGCGTGCTAAGGAATACGGTGCAGAGGCCGGGAGGCTAGTTGACTGCCGGGAATCGCTGGTCGAAGAAGGCCTGACAGCAATTGCCTGTGGCGCTTTCCACATTAGAACCGGATCAAAGGTTTATTTCAACACCACTCCCCTGGGCCGGGTTGTCACAGGAACCCTGCTGGTGCGTGCCATGAAGGAAGACGGGGTTGACATCTGGGGTGATGGCAGCACCTACAAGGGCAACGACATCGAGCGCTTTTACCGCTATGGGCTTTTGGCAAACCCAGACCTTCGCATCTACAAGCCGTGGCTGGATAGTGACTTTGTAGCAGAGCTGGGAGGCCGTGAGGAGATGTCCCAGTGGCTCAAAGAGCGAGACCTTCCATACCGAGCCAGCACGGAGAAGGCCTACTCAACCGATGCCAACATGCTCGGAGCCACCCATGAGGCCAAGAGCCTTGAGTATCTCAATACCTCTATGGAAATAGTCGAGCCCATCATGGGTGTGAAGCACTGGGACCACAGCGTCGAGATTTCCGACGAAGAGGTGACCATCGCCTTCGAGCAGGGCAGGCCTGTGTCTCTCAATGGCAAGAAGTTTGCTTCGGCGGTTGAGCTGATGATGGAGACCAACGCCATTGGCGGCCGCCACGGACTCGGTATGAGTGACCAAATTGAGAATCGCATTATCGAGGCCAAGAGTCGCGGAATTTATGAGGCGCCGGGTATGGCGCTGATCCACATCGCCTACGAGAGGCTGCTCTCCGCAATCCACAACGAGGACACCATTGCCGCCTACCACCAAGAGGGTCGCCGCATGGGCAGGCTGCTCTATGAAGGTAGATGGCTAGACCCTCAGACACTTATGTTGCGGGAGTCCCTCATGCGCTGGGTCGCATCGGCAGTGACTGGAAGCGTGACTCTAAAACTGCGTCGCGGTGACGACTACTCGATTTTGAATACCCAAGGAGACAGTTTCTCCTACCACCCGGAAAAGCTATCCATGGAGCGCACCGAGGATGCTGCCTTTGGACCAGAGGATCGAATCGGGCAGCTAACCATGCGCAACCTAGACATTCAGGACACTCGCCAAAAACTCGACCTATATCGCAAGCAGGGTCAGATCGACGGCGGCCAGTTCGAGCTGACCTGATGAGCATCCACATAGCCGCAAAGCCGGGTGAGATTGCGGAAACGATTCTGCTTCCTGGAGATCCGCTCAGGGCAAAGTGGATTGCCGAGACCTTCCTTGAGAACCCGGTGCAGTACAACGGCGTGCGAAACATGCTCGGTTATACCGGCGAGTTCGAGGGCAGAAAGGTATCGGTGCAGGGAACCGGCATGGGTGCACCTTCCATTGGCATCTATGCCTACGAGCTTTTCAATGACTACGGGGTTCAAAATGCAATCCGAGTGGGAACCAGCGGAGGCCTTCCACCAACAAAGCTAAGAGATGTTGTCATTGCCATGACCGCCTCAACCGACTCAAACATCAACCAAAGAGCAACTGGAGGCTTGGACTTCGCTCCAGCTGCTAGCTATGAGCTTCTCGAAAAGGCAGTCCATAAAGCGCGGGAGCTAAAAATAGATCACCACGTCGGCATGATTGCCTCAGGCGACCTCTTCTATGACGAGACTGACTCTCTGGAGCAGTGGAAGAAGCTGGGCATCTTGGCCCTAGAGATGGAAACTAACCAGCTCTACACCCTTGCCGCCAGATTCCGAAGAAAAGCGCTGAGCATTGTCACCGTCTCGGACATGATGGACGGTTCAGAGCAAACCAGCAGCGAAGAGCGTGAGAGCGGGTTTAGGAACATGGTTACCCTCGCTCTTGCCGCAACAAAGTAGCACTAGATTTTTCCTGTGCCCTCAGCCCCAAATATCCTTGGCTTCACCCTCCTAGCAATCGTCATAATCGCGGTGCCGGGGCCAGGAGTGCTGTTTGCTGTTGGCAGGGCTCTAGT
>JBDQMQ010000053.1:0-6417 GCA_040262185.1 Aquiluna sp.
CTATTCCGGTGGAGATGTGCTCATTCACATCGCCGCGGATGATCCTGTGGTCCTCGCGCACGGCACCAGAGGCCTGGTTAGGGATTCAATGCCCTTTGCCTCAGTTCGATGGGTGCAGCCTGGATTTGCTCATTCTCCTGGCATGATTCCCGCGGGCCTCACTCATCGAAACCTGATGGGACAGGTTGACGGCACCGCTAACCCAGAGCTTGGCTCGAGCGATTTTGATTCGGTGGTTTGGATCAACGACGGACCTGAGTGGATCAAGGGTGGGACGCTGTTGGTTTTTCGAAGGATTGCGATGCAGCTTGATACCTGGGATCAGCTAGGGACTCCCTCCAAGGAGGAGGTCATTGGACGCAAGCTATCAAATGGGGCACCACTTACCGGGGAGCGAGAGACCGATGTTCCAGACCTGGGTGCTAGGCACCCCAATGGGCTGCTGGTTATCCCCGAATTTGCACACATCAGAAGAGCTGCTCCTCAAGAAAGCGGCGAGCGGATCTTCCGCAGGCCCTTCAGCTATGACAACGGCATGAACGCGCGCGGCACAATGGATGTTGGGCTGTTATGGACGGCTTATCAGAGAGATATTTCCAAGCAGTACCTGCCAATTCAAAGGCGCCTCGAGCAGCTTGACCTGCTGAATCAGTGGACAGCTCCAATCGGGTCTGCTGTCTTTGCAATTCCGGGTGGGGTTCAGGGTTCTGAGCTGCTTGCCGAAGCACTATTCTCTTAGGGTGCCCCTACCTAAATTACCTCTGGTCAAGGGCAGGGTCATAGATTCTGGAGACCAACTCAGCAAGAAGATGCTGATGGTCTACATCTTCATTTTGGCTCTCTCGATGAGCCTGATCCCCTTCACAATTGACCCCTACCTCCCCGCCTTTCCTGCGATCGGTCAATTCTTTGGGGTTGCCAATGGCGTGGTGCAGGCATCCTTCACGGGCGTAACCGTGGGTATCGCTGCCGGACAGCTTCTAATTGGTCCGCTCTCAGATGCCTTTGGGCGTAGGCCACTACTTCTAATGACAATGACCGGCTATCTGCTGGCCACGATATTCGCCTTCTTCGCTCCCAACATCGAAATTTTCATCCTGCTGAGGTTCTTCATGGGCTTCTTCGCAGCCGGCGGAGATGTTGTTGCTAGGGCCGTGATTCGAGATCTGTTCCGTGGTCAGCCCATGCGCCAGATGCTCGCAAGGGTTTTCCTGGTCCAGTCGTTAGCACCAATTCTTGGCCCAATCTTGGGCTCGCAGCTGACCGAGCTGATTGCCTGGCAGGGCGTGTTCCTGTTCTTTGCAATCGTCACACTGGTACTGCTGCTTTTTGCAAACGTGTTTTTGATAGAGACCTTGCCCGTCTCTGCTAGAAGAAGCAGCTCACCGCTTGGACTCGCCCGGGGTTATGTAAATGTCCTTCGAGATCGCGTATTCATAGGGCTGATGTTTTATGCTGCGCTGCAGCTGAGTGCACTATTTACATATCTAAACTTTGTGCCGTTTGTCTTCCAAGAGGGCTTTGGAGTGAGTGCCACCGATACGGGAGTTTGGATGGCCGTGAATGGTGCTGCCTCCTATATCGGAGTTCAACTTGGCGCATACCTAGCGAGGTTTATCCAAGGACACTGGCTATTGGCTGCCTACGCACTAATTGGGACTGGTGTGGGCCTTGGGCTGTTCTTAACTTCAGGAACTAGCTTTTTTTGGGCCGAGACCCTATTCCTGATTGAGCTCATGATCTTTGGAGCGGGCCTAACCGTGATTCCAACGATTGCTCTCTACAACCACGGCTCCGAGGCCGGCACAGCCTCTTCGCTACTGGGAGTCTTCAACTTCACCCTGGCCAGTCTTATATCGGGGATCTACTTTTTGCTCGACACCGGTTCGACAGGAGACCTCGGCATCCTCATCGGCCTGCTGTTCGGCGGCTCATTCCTGGCCTTGATTTTTATTACTCGACCCTGGCTGCTTCCCGACATGAGAAAAGCAGATGTTTAGGTCCTGGCGGGAAGAGGACCTGGGGCAGCTCATTGCGCTCTGCAATGCCCACGACAGCGCCATAGATCCGGAGTTTGAGGACTCAAGTGCTGAGGAGTTAAGGGAAGAGCTCAAGGGCTTCTATGACGAGGTCATGGCCCAGGTCTATGAAGAAAAAGGTGTCATTACAGATCTTGTTACGGCACAGGTGGACAAAAAACGCGAGCGCGTCGAAATAGACGTCTTTGGTCTTCCAGAGAAACACGACTACGCCAGGTCTTTTGAGCTCGCTCTGAGCTGGGCCAATCAGCACTATGCCAGCTTTGAAAAGCGGGCGATTTGTAATTCGAGAGACGCCGAGCTACGCAGCGCCATTGAGGCACTTGGGTTTTTGCTGGTCAGAAGATACTGGACCATGCGTAACCACCAGCCAACCAAGTCCTTCCCCAAGCTCCCAAAGGGCGTCTCGATTAGACAAGCTGATTTTGATAGAGAGCGCGCAATATGGCACCGGCTTCTCATGGACTCCTTTTCAGGTCACTACGGCTTCAAGCAAAAAGGCTTCGAGGAGTGGGAGAAAAAGCAGCGAGAGCAGGTATTGCAGGATCCAGAGGGCGTGTTTTTCCTTGAGGAGGGAGGCGTCTCCGTCGGCTTGCTGGTCTGCACAAACCACAGAGCGAAAAACTCTGGCGGCTTTATTGACAAGATTGGCGTCCTAGAGTCTCACCGGGGCAGGGGTTATGGGGAGCTGCTTTTGCGCTGGGGGTGCGCATATTCTGTGGCCAGAGGGTTTAGCGATGTTGCCCTAGCGGTTGATACCGGAAATGCCACCGGCGCAGTTGCTCTCTATGAAAAGGCGGGCTTTCGGCCAATGAATATTTGGCTAGCGTTCTCGGACTCGGAAGAGCTTGAGGCCTCTTCCCTGGGTTAGGTATGCACCGGCAATAACCAAGATTGCCCCTACGGGTTCGTACCAGTGCAGGCTCTCTCCTAACAGGAGAACCCCCCAGAAGGTTGCAATCACGGGATTGGGATAGGTCACTGTTGCCGCCACCGCACTTCCAGCCTGAGCCACGATCTGGTGGAAGAGCCAGTAGGCGACGCCGCTACCGAATACTCCCAAGAGCATAAGAGCCCCAACCGTTTCCACCCTCGGCTCGGCAACAAAAAGCGGTCCGGTGAGAACGTAAAAAGGCAGCAGCGTGATGGCGCTGGTCAAAACCTGAACTGCGGCGGAAGAGGTGGGTGGCAGGGCCATGGGGGTGATGTGACGTCTTATATAGGGCGTTCCAATTCCGTAGGAGATGCTCGCCAGAACTAGAGCCAGAATTGCCAGCTGGTCATTTTCACCAAAGCCCTGCCATACACCCAGCGTTACACCTACGCCAACCAGGCCGACCAGAAGACCAATGATTGCGGTTGAGGAGTGCCTTTGGCCTCTAAAGAGCGTGAGTATCGCAAGCAGGGTGAAGATGGGGGTAGTGGCATTGAGAATCGCGGCCAGGATGCTTGTGGTGAACTGTTGGGCAAATGCATACATCGTGAAGGGAAATGCCGACATTAGAAATCCCGCAACCCACAAGTGCCCCCACTGCTTCAGCTTCGAAGGCAGTGAAATCTTCAGGGCGAAGCCGATTGCCAGCATTGCGCTAGCTCCGAGTGCGGTTCTCCAAAAGGCAACCCCAAGGGCAGTTGTGAGCTCAAGCGAGAGCTCAATGAATAAAAAGCTCGAGCCCCAAATCAGGGCCATCGGGATGAACTTGAATACCCAGTGGCTGAGCAAGTTAGTCGGTCTTTATCTCAGAACGGTCCCCGGACCAGAGGGTGTGGTAGCTGCCCTCCGCGTCAATGCGCTTGTAGGTGTGGGCGCCGAAGAAGTCTCTTTGACCCTGCACTAGGGCGGCCGGTAGGCGTTTTGCGCGCAGGCCGTCGTAGTAGCTCAAAGACGATGCAAATGCGGGAGAGGGCACACCTGTCAATGCGGCCATCGCAACGATCTCACGCCAAGAAGCTATGGTTCCGGCAATGGCGGCAACAAAGTAATCATCGAATAGCAGGGAAAGTAGTTTTTCGTCCTTGCGATAGGCATCGGTGATTCGGTTCAAGAACTGGGCGCGGATGATGCAACCGCCACGCCATATCTTGGCAACCTCGCCGAGATTAATCTCCCAGTTGAATTCCTTTGCGCCCGCCCTAATGGCATCGAAGCCCTGGGCGTAGGCAATGATCTTGGAGGCATAGAGAGCCCTGCGCACAGCCTCAACAAAAGCCGGCTTGTCTTCGACAGCCCAAACTTGGTTGGCGGCTGGAAGCTCTGGCTTACCTGCGCGCTGGGCGTGCTGAGCTGAAAGGGAGCGAGCGAACACAGCCTCTGCAATGCCGGAGACCGGGGCTCCTAGGTCAAGTGCAGTTTGGACCGTCCAGACCCCTGTGCCCTTGCTGCCTGCGGCATCCAGAATGACATCCACAAGCGGCTCACCGGTCTTGGCATCTTTTTGCCTAAGAACCTCTGCGGTGATCTCGATTAGGTAGCTTTCAAGTTCGCCCTTGTTCCACTCGCTGAAGATGTCAGCGATTTCATCTGGACTGAAGCCTCCAGCCTGACGCAGCATGTCGTAGGCCTCGGCGATTAGCTGCATGTCTGCATACTCGATGCCATTGTGGATCATCTTCACAAAGTGCCCAGCTCCATCAGGCCCGATGTGAGTCACGCAGGGCTCGCCTTCAGCGACAGCTGCAATGGTTTCCAGAATTGGGCCGAGGGTCGCATATGCCTCTTTTGTGCCACCGGGCATGATCGAAGGGCCTTTGAGAGCACCCTCCTCACCACCTGAGATCCCGGCACCAACAAAGTGGATGCCCTTCGCGGCAACTTCTTTTTCCCTGCGGATTGTGTCGGTGTAGAGGGCGTTACCGCCATCAACGATGATGTCGCCCTTTTCAAAGCGCTCGGTCAACTGGCTAATAACGGCGTCAGTGCCGGCACCCGCCTGGACCATGATGATCGCGGTCCTTGGCTTTGAGAGCGAAGCAACAAAGTCGTCAATACTCTCGCTGGCGATGAAGTTTGCTTCTGGGTGGTCAGTGGTTAGTTGATTTGTCTTCTCAACACTGCGGTTATAGATAGCAACACGGTTGCCTTCGCGCGAGGCTAGGTTGCGAGCAAGGTTAGAACCCATTACCGCGAGCCCGACGACACCGATATTTGCCTTTTCAGTCATTGATTTGTTCCTTAGGTAAAGATCTCACGCGCGCTTCGCCGGGCGCTGGGGTAGTTACTAGGTTAGCCCACCGCGAGCTCTGATTGACTGGGAAAAAAGCAGACTTGGACCTCACCGCGAGCTCTGCCCACCTAATTGCTTTTGCTCCTCTAGCCTTTATCCATGGCTACATGGGACATCGGTGCTCCGGTAGCGGCTTTCACCTGGAAGTCGGCTAGCCCGAGAGCACAACTTCTTTTAATGCACGGTCTTGGTGAATACTCCGAGCGTTACCTAACCTTCTACAGCGAACTAATCCCCAAGCTCAACCAACAGGGCATAGACGTATACGCCTTTGACCTTCCGGGGCATGGTAGGACTGCCGGTGAACGCGGACTCGTGGACGTCAACCAAGGCGTGGCCCTTCACCTGCAAGCACGTTCCAGGCTGCCTGTTGGTCTTCCAACAGTTCTTTACGGCCACTCGCTTGGGGGTTTGATAACCGCAGCCAGCATTGTCAGAGAACGAGGCAACATTTCGGCTGCGGTCATCAGTTCGGCAGCAATGCAAACGCCATCGAAACGCTGGGAACGACTACTCGCCAAGGTTTCAACTCGATTGGCCCCCTCGGCTCCGATGCCCCTGCCGAGGCCAGGAATCGAGGCACTTTCCCGGGACAAGGCCTTTTTGGCGGCGGTGCAGCAGGACGAGCTTTTCTTTGAGGGCAAAGCAAAGAACCTAGTTGCGAAGACTGTCCTTGAGGTTTCGGATCAAGTCTGGGCGGCAGTTTCTAATTGGAAGGCTCCAACGTTGATCATTCACGGCAACAAAGACACCTCGACCTCACACCTAAACTCCATGGGTCTGCACCAAGAAATAGCTAGCCCCGACAAAGAGCTAAAGATCTACCCAGGGGGACACCACGAGCTTCTAAATGACCTTTGCAAGAGTGAGGTCGAGGAAGACATCTTTGAGTGGCTCTTAGCCCGGGTCTAGCGAAAACGTAATAAAGCGTAAGAATTTGACACATGGAGCCCTCTTGCCCCATGCTTTATCCCAATGAGTAGTCGATCAGTCGAGGTGCGCGCCACTGGCGCTGCTTTCTCCTGCTCGATGGCAATGTGCATGTGCATGCGCATGTGCCGCTAATCAACCTTGCTTACTGATTAGCAATTAGGCACCAGCACCCCAACAAACGCACGTGATTCGTGCACCCAATTTCATGCACTCACAAAGGA
>JBDQMQ010000054.1:0-6235 GCA_040262185.1 Aquiluna sp.
GCATAAACTCTGGGCCTTAGCTATTGCCCTGCTCATGGTCTTTCCGCTACCAGCGAAGGCCCATGATCAGCTGGTAGACCAGTCCCCCAGTGAAGGTGAAACCGTTAGCGCAGGAGTTGTCGAGCTCACACTTACCTTTAACAACGAGCTTCTAGAGATTGAGTCCGGTAATGAAATTGTGGTGACTGGGCCAAGCGGCGAGGTTGTTTATGCAGGGTGCCTACCGACCCAGGCTCGCGATGGTGTTCTTCCATTGGATTTAGATGCGGCGGGTAGCTACGAGGTTTCATGGAGAGTGGTTTCCCAGGATGGGCATCCCATATCGGACAGTTTCGAGTTCTTGCTCGAGAACAGCACCGGGTACCAGGCAAACCCAGATTTCGACTATCCGGCCTGTGCGGGTGAGGTCGAACTGGATACAGAGGAGCAGCCTGAAATTGGCTACTGGCTGTTGTGGCTATCGCTTGGACTTGTTGCCGCCGGTGTCTTTTTCTTCCTTAGGCCTAAGAACAAACCATAGGTACCCGAGCGCGGTGAGGATAAGCCCACCAACAACGCTTTCAACACCGAGCGCAAACCTGCCCCCTGCGGGAGCCGCGAAGAGACTGTAGAAGACGTTGAGTGCGGTTGCATTCATAAGCCCGGCTACTACGGACAGCATCGCTAGCCGACCAACCCACCATTTCTCACTCAGCACCTTAGAAGAGGACCAAATAATCAGTACGGTGAGTGCCATTCCAACTACCACTT
The DNA here is from genome assembly GCA_040262185.1 of Aquiluna sp. Classification (GTDB taxonomy): domain Bacteria; phylum Actinomycetota; class Actinomycetes; order Actinomycetales; family Microbacteriaceae; genus Aquiluna. The sequence goes on from JBDQMQ010000054.1 coordinate 751, forward strand.
GAGCAATCATCAATTCAAGCTGCGGGTGGTATAGGTAGCTGAGTGTGGCAACAATGGCAAAGGCAAGCGGCCAAAATGGTGATTTCATTTCCTCATCTTCCTCGCGCTGCCTCGGACCTCCAGATAGCGCGAAACATACTCTTCAACCGTAACCTGCCCGAGTGCCCGCTGGATGACATCTAGCGGAGCAGAGTCAAGGTTTCTAAATCTGATGCATGCTTTTCCAACGTTTAGCTTCATGCCGCTTGCTCTCCAGTCACTCTCAAACTTCTCCCTAGCCTCATCAAAGGCATAAATCGACATCAGGTAAAGCGAGATGTACTGCTTCTGAGAGGCAATAGCCGCAAAGAGCAGTGGCTGACTGTTGTAAGTCTGCTCGACCGTAGAAAAGGGAACCTGGTAGGAGATCATTCCCCAGTTCATGGCCTCCTCTAGACCAGCGGGCAGGTGATTCAGACAAAGCTCGCGGAGCTTCGCAACATCTCTTGAGCGCTCAGGGGTTAGCTCAGCAAGATAGCTGTCCACGCTGGTGGCGCTGGATGAGACCACTAGGCCAGCTTGCAGAACTCGTTTAGCGGATCGACCTGGCCGGCAACAACGATCTGGTTGCCCTCGTTCAATACTGTCTCGGGGAAGGCTGGCGTGTAGTTGCCATCGCCGGTAGTAACGGCAACAACAGTCACACCATAGGTGGAGCGAATCTTTAGGTCGGCAAGGGTCTGGCCATCAAAGCTTGCGGGCACCTCGCTCTTGACCATTACGAAGTCGTTATCGATTGGCACGTAGTCAAGAGTCTCACCCGAGACCATGTGAGCAACGCGCTTGCCCATCTCATACTCAGGGAAGATCACGTGGTGGCAGCCGAGCTGATCCAGGATCAGGCCGTGGGAGGTGGAGTTGGCCTTGGCCCAAACATTTGGAACCCCCAACTGCAAGAGCAGTGCTGTTGTGAGGATGCTCGCCTCGAGGTCAGCACCAATTGCTACCACCGCGGAGTCGAACTCGGTAATGCCAAGCTCCCTGAGAGTGGTCTCGTCGGTGGTGTCGGCCTTTACCGTTTGCGTTAGCTCCTGAGACATGTTCTGAACAATGCGCTCATCGGTGTCAACGCCAAGAACCTCGTGACCTGTCTTCATCAGTTCTCGGGCAAGTGATGAGCCAAACCGTCCAAGACCAATCACGATGACGTTGGAGTGAATGATCCGCTTCTTTGTCTTTTCCTTAGCCAATTAGGGGCCTTTCCTTCGGTAATTCATAGTGCCTTCTTGTGACCCTGAGGGCAAGCGCAGAAGCGATCACCACGGGGCCCAAACGGCCGACGAACATCAGTATTGCGAGCCAGACTTTGGCAAAGTCTGGAAGATCAGGGGTTATCCCCGTCGACAAGCCAACAGTTGCAGCCGCCGAGATCACATCAAACAGCAACTCATCAAGGCTGAAGTCGGTGGTGGCGGCAAGGAACATGGTGCTGAAGATAATCAGCATGGCGTAGAGCGAGACCAGAGTTAGCGCTTGGCGCTGAATCGATCTTGGCAGCCGGCGGTTACCGACATTCACCGCCGTCTCACCACGAACCTCGGTGTAGATGATGAAGAACAAGATAGCGATTGTCGTCACCTTGATGCCTCCGGCGGTAGAAGCGCTTCCTCCGCCAATAAACATCATGAAATCAAGACCCAGCCAGGTTGCAGGATCCATGTCACCCACATCGACGCTGCTAAGTCCTCCCGATCGAGGCATAGCCGACATGAACGCCGCATTCCAAAGCTTCTCCAGAATATTCATGCCACCCAAGGTCTTTGGGTTGTTCCACTCCATGACCCCGATGAACATCGAACCCAGGGTCAAAAGGACAACAGTTGCGGCAAGGGTAACTCTGGTGTGCAGAGAGAAGCGCTTTGGCTTCCCGCTCTGCTGCTTATTGAGTCCCCAGATCCGCTCGTGAAGCTCGATCAAAACCGGAAAACCAAGACCACCGACAACCACCGCCACCCCAACTGGCGCGACCACGAAAAGATCTTGTGAGAACGAGGCCATGCTGTCGGAGTAGAGGGAGAAACCACCGTTATTGAACGCCGAGACCGCGTGGAAGAAGCCGTTCCAAATGGCATCTCCCATGGACTCGTCGTAGCTAATTCGCAATCTTGCAATCAGGTAGATCGCGAGCGCAACTTCGAAGCCGAAATAAACGAGCAGGATCGTACGAAGCAGTGCTGGGACATTGTCGATGCCGACGATTTTGGCCTCAGAAAGAGTATTTAGGCGATCGCGTAGCGAGATGCGACCAGAAATCAAAAGCCCCACGAGCGTCGCAAACGACACAATTCCTAGGCCCCCAAGCTGAATCAAAAACAGGATCACAACCTGACCAAAACCCGACCAATGGGTGCCAGTGTCGACAACAGTCAGGCCGGTGATGCAGACCGCAGACACTGCGGTGAACAGAGCTGTGACGAAGTCGGTTGAGTTGCCCGGAGCGGTCGAAAAAGGGAAGAGCAGGAAGATGGTGCCAACGATCACCGCTGCACCGAATGCCATGACCACTATCTGGGTCGGGTGCAGGGTCTTTTTGCGACCAGGTTGGCTCACTGTTTCAGACTACGCCTCCACTGCCCATAAATTGGGCAACCTCTCTACGCTACACCCGAGTTAGGCTTGGAAACAATGGATGCAAGGCTCTTTATCTTTGACGGCGACTGTGCCTTCTGCTCCTCCGCGGCCAGGGTCTTTCGCAAGATGATCAAGGACCAGGTTCCAATTCGCCCCTACCAAAAGCTGGACCTTGCCTCACTGGGCCTAAGCGAGGAGCTCACCTCAAAAGCTGTTTACTACGTTCGCAATGGCAAGTATTTTGTGGCGGCAGAGGCCATTGCCCAGCTATTTATCGACTCCAAGACTCTTTGGAGCGTAGCCGGTTACCTGCTAAGGGTGCCCGGCATCAATCACCTAGCGGAGCGCGTCTACTACTGGATTGCCAAGAACCGCCACAAGCTGCCCGGAGGCACTCCAGAGTGCTCGATGTAATTCGAGTTCAAAGCTAAAAACAGCCCTCGCAAATCACTAGAGTTGTGCCTAGTTTTGTAAACGATTACATACAGTGAGGTATTGGCTTTGGCAGGCGCAAGCATTCTCGTTTATGCCGAGAGACTAGGTGGCTCTCTTAGCCACATCGAAAAGCTTTTAGCCAATGAGCTCTCGGACTTTTCTGGCATTCACGTGCTGCCCTTTTTTCACCCCTTTGACGGCGACGATGCTGGCTTCGACCCAATAGACCACACCATCGTCGACCCTCGTCTTGGCAGCTGGGAAGATTTCCGCAGGATCTCGGCGACTCACGAGCTCACAGCAGATCTCATAATCAACCATGCGTCTAACCTCAGCCCAGAGTTTCTCGACTGGCAGGAAAAGGGAGATGCCAGCGAGTTTGCTGGGATGTTCCTGACTTTCGACAAGGTCTTTCCAATTGGCGGAACCGAAGAAACAATAACCAGCTTCTACCGTCCCAGACCTGGACTGCCCTTTACCGCCTACAACATCGCCGGCACAAGAAGGCTCGTCTGGACAAGCTTTATGCCCTCTCAGGTAGACATTGATGTTCGCCACCGGGCTGGCGAGGCCTACATCGACAGGGTGCTGGATGCACTTGAATCTGGAGGAGTCAAGGTTGTGAGGCTCGACGCCGTCGGCTACGCAATCAAAACCCCCGGCACCGATTCATTCATGACCAAAGAGACCTTGGAGTACGTGTCAGAGCTCACTGCGAAGATTCAGGCCAGGGGCATGAGGGTGCTGGTTGAGGTACATGCCCACTACACCCAACAGCTTGAGATTGCGCCTTTGGTGGACCTCATCTACGACTTTCAGACAGCACCACTGCTCTTGCACTCGATCTTCACCTCAAACGTTGACGCGCTCGCAAGTTGGTTAGAAATCCGCCCCACAAATTGCCTCAACGTCCTTGACACGCACGATGGCTACGGAGTCATTGACGCAGGGCCCATTGGTGGCAGGCAGGGGCTGATTAGCCAGGAGGACATGGCCAACATCTTTGATGTGGCAAACAAGAACACCTCGGGCCACTCTGCAAAGGCTTCTGTGGTGCCGCAGTGGTTTGACTTGCCTCACCAAATAAACGCGACACTCCCTGCGATTATCAACGATGACACTTCTTACATCCTTGCCAGAGCAGTTCAGTTCTTGCTGCCAGGTGAGCCCCAGGTCTACTACGTGGGACTGCTGAACGGACCGGATGACAAAGAGCTCTTTGAAAAAACGGGTAACGGGCGTGAGGTTAACCGGCACCACTACTCGGCTGAAGAGATTGATAAGGCGCTTCAATCCGATGTCACCTTGGCAATCCTGGGATTGGCGAGGCTTCGCAGGCATGAGGTTTTTAGCGGCACTTTTGATTGGCAGAAGCTAACTAGCAGCTCAATGAGACTTAGTTGGACCTCGCAATCAGCAGAGCTTTCACTGCAGTTCGAGTTTGCCGAAGGAAAGTCGAGCTTCAGCTTGGCCCTGAAAGACGACTCGGGACTGAGGACCTTTAGCTCGGTTTCTGAATTGGCTGATCTCTAGTTGTCTGAAGCTGCACTCAACTCTTGAAATAGCGAAAAGAACGGTCTTGGAAGCAGCAGCTAAGTTCTTCCAATAGTGTTTATAGATGCCTGACAAGCCAAAGCCCGACCTCGAGAAAATCTGGCGACGGTTGGGAATAGCACTATTTATTCTTGCAATTGTCGTTGTGGCAGGGCCCCAGATACTTGATCTCTTCTTGCCCGAATTTAGGTAACCCGTGAACAGAGTAAAAGTCACCGACCCCTATCTAATCTTCTTAGGCTCGGAGACAAACCCCACGTATGCCAAGACTGGCTTTGGGATTGCCGACTGGCAGCCGGAGAAGTGCGTTGGACAGTTCCACCTCCCAGGAGGCAGTGTCGACCTAGGCCTTGAGGAGCTGAGCCTTCAAGCAGCAGCCAAAAAGGGCGCGAAGACGCTGGTGGTTGGCACGGCCACCATCGGTGGTGGTATTCCAGCAGACTGGATAACCGCACTAAAGCAGGCACTTGAGCTCGGCCTCGACATCGCAGCCGGTGTTCACACCAGGCTTGCAGACCAACCGGAGCTTGCAGAAACCGCAAAGCGACTTGGTAGGACGCTCACTGACGTTCGCGTCCCACCCAAGGACATACCTGTCGGCACAGGCAAAAAGCGCACTGGAAAAAGACTATTGACCATCGGAACAGATTGTGCTCTGGGTAAGAAATACACCGCCCTCCAACTCGCCAAGGAACTTCGGGAAGCATCGGTGAAGGCGACCTTCAGGGCGACGGGCCAAACCGGAATTCTTATCGCCGGAGAGGGAATGCCGATAGATGCCGTAGTCGCCGACTTTGTCTCTGGTGCGGCGGAGGTGCTCTCTCCCGATAACGACCAAGACCACTGGGACATCATTGAGGGGCAGGGTAGCCTTCACCATCCCGGC
>JBDQMQ010000055.1:0-6188 GCA_040262185.1 Aquiluna sp.
TTGGCAAAGAGCGTGACGGTGGAGTGATTTGATCTATGGCACCGGCGTTGATGTCTGCTCAATCGAGCGTCTGGAGCAGTCGCTAAGCCGAACCGAGAACCTCGGCGCTCGCCTCTTCCATGAGAACGAGCGTGATCTAGCACCTCAGTCCCTGGCCGCGAGGTTTGCCGCCAAAGAAGCTCTAGCCAAAGCCCTAGGCACTCCCGCAATCCTTGCCTGGAACGAGATTGAGGTTGTGAAGGATTCTCTAGGTAAACCCTCACTGAAGTTTCATGGCAAGACCATGGAAAAGATTCGCGATCTCGGTGAGCTCACCTTCCATCTCTCCATGAGCCACGATGGTCCGGTTGCAGTGGCAACGGTTGTAGTGGAGAGTATTTAGATGCGTCAAATCGAGGTGGACCTAAACGCCATAAGGTCAAACTATGCCGCGCTGAGGGCAGCCTTTGCCCCTGCCAAGGTGATGGCGGTAGTCAAGGCAAACGCCTATGGCCACGGCATGATCGAGGTGGCTAGGGCGCTGGACGGAAACGTTGATGCTCTTGGTGTTGCGGATCTGAAAGAGGCGATGGCCCTTCGAGATGCTGGCATTAAGGCCCGGGTCATGGCCTGGATTATTGGCCCGGAAGACGATTTACAAGCAGCTGTTGCAAACAACATTGAGCTCGGAGTCTCAACCTTTGATCAGCTCCACCAACTTCCTGCGGCCGCGCTTTTTCACATAAAAATTGATACAGGACTTGGCCGAAATGGTTTTTCCCGCCTTGATTTTGAGCAGCTTTTTACCCGCCTTCAGGGAACCAATCCGGTTGGGATCTTCTCTCACCTTTCAAATACTTCCGTCTCAGATGACCTGAAGCAGAAAAAGCACTTTGAAGATGCCATCTCGATGGCAGCTAGCAAAGGCGTTGAATTTAGAGAGCGTCACCTTGCTGCCTCCGCAGGAGCGCTTTCCTATGAAGACCTTCGCTATGAAATGGTGAGGTGCGGTATCGCCGTTTACGGGCTAAACCCCTTCGAAGACCGAGATGTTGATGGCATCAAGCTCCAGCCTGCCATGCGGGTTCTAAGCCAACTCGTAAACACTAAGCGGGTGCCTGCAGGTCAAGGTGTCTCCTACGGCTACCGCTACGTAACAGAGCGGGAAACGAATCTGGGCCTAGTTCCCTTTGGTTATGCCGAGGGCATGCCCAGGATTTCCGTGAACCACGAAGTTCTAATCGGAGGCAAGCTTTACCCGGTGGTTGGCCGAGTTGCGATGGATCAGTTTGTGGTGGACCTTGGAAGCTCGGCGCCTGCGATTGGGACCGAGGTCGTCATCTTTGGCAATCCCCAGAGAGGCGAACCTAGTGCAGAGGCGCTCGGAGAGTCAGCCGGGACAATCAACTATGAGATTGTCACACGCATTGGCGGCAGAGCAAACCGAAGTTACCTAGGTCGCTAATGCAGCTAACGATAAACACCTCCGAGGCCATGGAGGAGCTGGGAAGCAAGCTGGCTGAGCTGCTAGAGCTTGGTGATCTCGTGCTGCTATCTGGCGAGCTGGGAGCAGGGAAGACAACCCTCACCCGCGGTCTCGGTGAGGCTCTTGGCGCCGAAGGCACAATCCAGTCGCCCACCTTTGTGTTAGCTCGCGAGCACAGAATTGCCAGCGGCGGCAAGCTGGTTCATGTCGATGCCTATCGGCTTGCAAGTGCGGTGGAGCTTGATGATTTGGACATTGACTTCGCGGGCTCAATAGTTGTTGTGGAGTGGGCCAGGGACTTCCTTGCTGGCTATGCGGAGAACTACCTAAGCGTTGAAATAGATCGAACCTCGGATGACGAGGTTCGAGAGGTGTTGCTGTCCGCGGTGGGCCCAAGGTGGGAGGGGGTAGACCTTGCTGCTCTCAATTGACACCTCTGCCGGCACCTCTGCTGCTCTATTCAATGGTGAAACGCTTTTATCCTCGGTCTTCTTTGACGACCCCTTCGGTCACGCCGAGAACATCGCTGGGGCAATTACCGAAGTTCTTTCACAGGCGAAGATGGCTGCAAACGCACTTGAAGACATCGCCGTTGGCATCGGTCCTGCCCCATATACGGGCCTGCGGGTTGGCATTGCCGCGGCTAAGGCCTTAGCTGGACCTCTAGGTGTGAGCCTGCACGGCGTCATGGTGCTTGATGCTATTGCCTTCTCCAGAACTGAAACCCGATTGCTTGTGACAACTGATGCCAAGCGCGGTGAGCTTTTCGCAGCTGGTTACCTCAGCGGCAAACGAGAGTTTGGCCCTAGGGTCATTGACCCATCAAGCACCGTTGAGTTTGGGGACTATGAACATGTAGCTGAACCGGCAGATGCGGAAAAAGTCGGACGCTACGCCGTCTGGGCTCTCGAAAACGGAATCGATCTGAGCGAAACCGGTGCCATCTACCTGCGCTCACCTGATGTCACCCCTTCGAGCGGAAAAAGGGTGAGCGGCTGATGCAACTAAGGGCACTTTCCATTGATGATCTTCCCCAGGTCATGGACCTAGAGCGCAGGCTATTTCAGAATGAGGCTTGGCTCGAGCAAACCATGACCGCAGAAATCGCTTCAGCTCAAACTCACTATGTTGGGGCTTTTGACGGCTCACTTCTCGGCTATGCCGGGCTAAAAGTCAGTGGACCCAGCTACTCAAGTGATGTCCAGACCGTTGGCGTTGAACCAGAAAGCCAAGGCATCGGCATCGGGCGAACCCTCATGAACGAGCTAATCGCTTTCGCCAAGAGGCAGGGCAGCGAGGAAGTCTTTCTGGAGGTCAAAGCTGGAAACGAGTCTGCGATAGCGCTTTATTTGAGCCTTGGATTTGAACAGATTGATGTCCGGAAGCGTTATTACCAGCCTTCCGGCGAAGATGCGCTTGTGATGCGCATGCCAATAAGCCAACCTGTTGTCTTGGGCATTGAGTCGACCTGTGATGAAACCGGAGTCGGGATAGTTCGCGGCAACAGGCTGCTGGCTAATGCGCTGCACTCCTCGATGGACGAGCATGCAAAGTATGGGGGCGTGGTTCCCGAAGTCGCTGCGAGGGCCCACCTTGAAGCAATCTCACCGACACTTGATGCGGCGCTCGCCGAAGCGGGCATTGGTTACCAAGACATCGATGCAATTGCAGTTGCGAATGGTCCGGGACTTTCCGGAGCCCTAATGGTTGGCATTGGTGCTGCGAAAGGGCTCGCGATCGCTCTAGACAAACCCATCTACGCGGTGAACCACCTAGTCGGACACGTGGGAGCGGATGTTCTTGAGCGTGGTGCGGTTGAGGTCCCGACAATTGCCCTTTTGGTGTCCGGTGGCCACACCTCACTCCTGCTGGTTCGGGATCTACTCAACGACACCCAGCTGCTCGGAGAGACCATCGACGATGCAGCGGGTGAGGCCTTTGACAAGGTAGCTCGGGTTTTAGGTCTTCCCTATCCGGGAGGCCCGCAGATCGACAAGATTGCGGCAGAGGGTGACCCGAAGGCAATTAGGTTCCCTAGGGGCCTGACGCTTCCCAAGGACTTGGAAAAGCACAAGTACAATTTCTCGTTCTCAGGGTTGAAGACGGCGGTGGCAAGACACGTTGAGAAGCTTGAGGATGCAGGTCAGGAGTACTCAAAACCGGATGTTGCTGCAAGCTTCCGCGAGGCCGTAATCGATGTCCTTCTGACAAAGTCGCTCTGGGCCTGCGAAGAGTTTGGTGTGAAGAGGCTCTTGCTTGGCGGTGGCGTGGTCGCCAACGCAAGGCTGCGTCAGGAGGCCGAGCGCCGTTGCCAAGAAGCCGGCATCGAGCTTAGGATTCCCAGGTTCTCCCTCTGCACCGACAACGGGGCGATGATCGCAGCTTTAGGCTCTCAACTGATCATGGACTCAAGAGAACCCAGTGGCTTGGATTTTGGTGCTGAGTCCACTCTCCCAGTGACTACAGTTCAGACCGCCTAGCCACCAATTGGAAGATTTTTGCAACTAAGGGTGTTGCTCTTTTCAGCACGTGTCGCCTCAGGCCCTCTGGACTCCAGCCGGATGGTCTGAGTTGTAACAAAAATGTTTTCCAATTCGCTGGGGGAGCCACCTAGCGGATTGGTTCGCAGACAAGTGCCTTTCGGGCGCCGCCCACTTTGGTTGCTATCAGAGTGGCGGCGCCCGAACCTTTAAGCTTCAGCCGCTTTCGCATCAGCTGCGGGTCTACGTCCACTCCTCGCTTTTTGATCTCGAGACTCCCGATGCTGCGCTCGGACAGATAGCGCGAGATTGCCTTTTCATCGAGGGGCAGTTCGGCTATAAGTTTGTAGCCCTTGAGCCACGGGCTTTTTCGCTCGCCACCGGTGAGATAGGCAATTCCTTCGGACAACAAACCGAGCCCCTGCTCCAACGCAAAAGCACCCAAGAGGTGTGAGCGAATCAGGGCTGGATCCGGCTCATACACATACTCGTCAAGAGAGCTAAGCCCGGCCTCGAATTCATCACCTGTGAACTTGAGCTCAGTTTCGCCATCAATCATCACCGCAAAGCGCTTTCCAAACTGCTGTGGGTGAGTGCTCCACTGGGAAAACTCGACGAGGTCGCCGCGGTGGGAAACCCAAGTTGCCTCAAATCTGTCGGAAACCATCTCGTGAGGAAGCGCAGGGGAGAGCTTCACTCCTCCGGGCACTCTCGATAACTGCTGGAACGCGAAGCCAATGGACGGAGAAAAGTCCTCTGGGCTCAGGAGTTTCCGACTGCGGCCGGAGGCTGCTAGGTCTCGCCTGGCGGGGTCCAAAAAGACGCCCTCCGTTTTCACATCGAAGTCCTCGGCGGCTGATCTGTGGATCTCGGCGTTGGGAAAGCGTGCGAGGTTGCTACTTGCAAACTTGGCGGTCACCTCGTCTTTTTCAACTGCCACAACTGTGCTCCCGGCCTCTGCAAATGCAATGGAATCAATTCCAAGTCCGCAGCCAAGGTCGGTCACCGATTTGAGTGAGCCCAGTTTTCTTGCGTGGTATTTTGCGACATCAAACCTCGAAGACTGCTCCAGACCTTGCCTCGTTAGCAGAAGCGAGTCGGCTATGGGTCCTAGCTTCTGCCTGGCTTTTTGGCGCAGTGCAACTTGGTTGACCACCTCGACGATTACCTCAGCGTCATGACCAGCTTTTCTCAGCTTGGCGTTTAGGGCGCCTGGGTCAATCTCAGGCGAGTAGGTCTGTTCGAGAAGGGCTAGCGCGTCATTAGAGGGAAATACGGCATTGTCGCTCACTGAATAAAACATAGTCGCTACACACCTAGCACTCACCTTGACTGAGTGCTAATAAGGGCCTAAAGTTTTAGTTAGCACTCGGATACCGAGTCTGCTAATCCAAAATCTTTAGTAAAGAAGAGGTCAAAGTGTCGGTTTCTATCAAGCCACTCGAAGATCGTATTGTCGTTCGTCCACTTGAGGCGGAGCAGGTAACCGCCTCGGGTCTGGTTATCCCAGACACCGCCAAGGAAAAGCCTCAGGAGGCTGAGGTTGTTGCTGTCGGACCAGGTCGTTTCAGCGACGAGGGTGACCGCATCCCAGTGGATGTCAAGGTTGGCGACATGGTCGTCTTTTCCAAGTACGGCGGCACCGAGCTCAAGTACAACGGCGAGGAGTACCTAGTGCTCTCTGCCCGTGACGTGCTTGCAATCATCGAGCGCTAAATAACTCAAGCAAGACGGCCCTTCCACCGGAGGGGCCGTCTTTCTTTTTGCCCCTAGGATTAGCGCGTGAAGAAGCGATCCGAGGGGGCAAAGGGCCTCACTTTCGGAGTCTCCGCCTATCTCATATGGGGCTCATTTCCGCTCATCATCACTGCGGCTAGCTTCGCGAACCCCTTCGAGGTGGTTGTCTGGAGGGTGGTCTTTGGCTTCCTCTTCGCCGCGCTGCTGGTGACCCTAACGAGAACCTGGGCGCAGACTGTGGAGCTGGTTAGATCGCCCAAGAAGCTCGGCTGGGTTGCGGTTGCCTCACTCTTTATTTTTGTGAACTGGTCGGTCTATGTAGTTGCCGTTGCAACCAGCAATGTCCTCGAGACCTCTCTCGGCTACTTCATCAATCCGCTGATTACCGTGCTGTTTGCGGTTGTCTTTCTCAAAGAAAAGCTGCGGAAGGGTCAGTGGGTTGCCCTTGGTATTGGCCTGATTGCGGTTGTAATCCTCACGTTCGACTACGGCAGACCCCCATGGAT
>JBDQMQ010000056.1:0-6076 GCA_040262185.1 Aquiluna sp.
CTATTTGCAGCTTCTACTGCACTGGCTGATACGGATACCTATGCAGTACCTGCTGCCAGCAGCAGCTCAACTTTGTCGAATACAGATTACACTGGTACTTGGTGGATCAATGGTGGCGCTGGTTTCGGCATTATTGAGAATTGCTCCGTCGGCCGCTAAACGAATGGCTTCCATCAAGTCCTCGACCGGTTGAGACTTGGGGACGATCGCCGTAGCGCCTGCCCTGACCGCTGCGCGCATCAGGTTTGGCTTATCCGCGATTGAGAAGATCAGTACCGCGGCACCGGTCTGGACAATTCGTTCAACGTTTTCTGCGACCAGTGAGCCATCGGCAAGGCTGAGGTCGGTAACCACCACCTGGCACTCGCGAGAGCCAATCTGCTCCAGAAGCTCAGAAACGGTTGGTGCAGAACCAATTAGTTCAAAATCATTTTTCTCGCAGGCTGCTGCGAATCCGAGGCGAACCGCCTCGTGGTCGTCAACGATCGCAACCTGGACGCTCATGCTCTTAGATTACTGAGCCTAAGTGTCGCCAAAGTCTCGAAGTGGTGGGTGTGGGGGAAGATGTCGAAGGCCTCGAGAGATTCAAGCTCGTATCCTGCCTCTTTGAGCAGCCCAATATCCCTGGCCAAGGCCACCGGATCACATGCCACATAAATAATGTGTTTTGCCTTGAGCCGAACCAGTTGATTGATCACCTTGGTCGCAGCTCCTGATCGAGGAGGGTCTAGGACAACCGTGGCTATCTCTTTCTCCCTGGAGCGAAGGTAGACAAGGACATCAGATTTCTCAAAACTGAGATTCTTCATCCCCTTAGCCGAGCTCTTTCCCGACTGGACAGCAGCCTCTGCGAGCTCAACTGCATGAACATTAGATTCCGGAAAACGTGCTGCGATATTTGCGGAGAACAACCCGGCTCCCGCATAGAGATCAAGAACCTCAGAGCCGGGTTCGAGTTCACCCAGGTGTGTAAGAACGCCATCGAGTAAGACCTTGGGGGCAAGTGCGTGGGCCTGCCAAAAGACCCCTGGCTTGAGATCGAAGACCCGGCCGCCAACCACCTCGGTAACTACCTTTGAACCGCCGATTTCCCCATCGATGGACCACTGCAGGGAGTCTGGCGAGGAGGCGATGAAAATCTTCTTCTTACCTGGAAATCGCTTATTGTGCAGTCCGAGCTCATTGATCTCCTGGTTTGCAAGCGGCAACGAGGAAACTGGAATCACATCATTTGAACGAGATCCCTTCACGCCACCGGTGCCGTCGGGTGCGACGTGGAGCTGAATTCTGGTTCGGTAGCCAAGACCGTCTGAATCGTCGACGGCTGCAACCTTAGGAGAAAGGTCAAGTCCTGCCATGCGTGAGAGAGCCTCGGAGAGGATCTCTGACTTGATGCGCCGCTGCTCTCCAAGTTCGATGTGTCCGAAGTCTGCACCGCCAGCCCCTAGGGTCGCCTCTTTCCAGAAGTGCTCCCTGCGGTGCTCGCTGGGTTCCAAAACCTCGGTGACCCGGGCCCTAAGGAAACTCTTAGCCTCCTCGGTTATCTCCGCCTCAACGAGTTCGCCCGGCAGTGCGCCTTCAACGAGAACCACCTTTCCCTCAGGCCTTGCAACAAAGACGCCGCCATGTGCGGCCTTTTCGATTCGGAGAGTTATGGTCACCGGCTAAGTGTTCCACAGCTAGCCTTGGACTGTGCCACTTATCACCCTTGCCTCTACCTCCTCTGGCAGAAAAAAGCTCCTCGAGGATGCGGGCATCGACTTTCTAACTCTTGCTCCAGGTGTCGACGAGGAAGCTCTTGTTGAACTAGAGAAGCCCGAGGGTGTTTGCGATATGACCCTGCTGCTTGCAAAAGCAAAGTCAATCGCGGGAGCTCAGAGCGCGACCACACAACTTGTGCTCGGTTGCGACAGCGCGCTGGAATTTGAGGGTAAAAATCTTGGTAAACCGCTGACAAAGGACCTCGCCACACAGCGCTGGAAAGAAATGCGTGGCAAGTCTGGCTATCTCCATTCCGGCCATCACCTGATTGACAGAAAGAGCGGCGAGTCCAGATCGGTCTGCTCCAAGACCTTGGTCTTTTTCGCAGATCTCAGCGACAGCGAGGTCGACGCTTACGTCGAGAGTGGTGAGCCACTCAACGTTGCCGGAAGTTTCACAATTGATGGGCGAGGTGGCCCCTTTATCGAGCGCATTGAAGGTGATTACCACACAGTGGTAGGGCTTTCCCTAGTTGAGCTTCGCAATATGCTCGGAGAGCTAGGGCACGATATCACTAGCCTCTGGAGATAAACGCAACAAAAGCGCAATTTTTTTGTTCAGTAGTCATAAAACCCAGCTTGAAAGTGGCAATAAGCTATCCGATTATGGCTCAGAAGCGGATAACTAAAGTCCTCATCGCCAACCGAGGTGAGATTGCTGTCAGGGTTATCCGAGCGGCCAAGGACAGCGGTATTTCCACCGTTGCTGTCTATGCAGACTCCGATCGCGACAGTCAACACGCCAAGCTCGCCGATGAGGCATACGCCCTGCAGGGTGAAACCGCTGCCGAAACCTATCTTGTAATCGAAAAACTCCTAAGTATCGCCTCGCGATCAGGGGCCGATGCTGTGCACCCGGGATACGGATTCCTCTCCGAGAACGCCGACTTTGCCAGGGCTGTGATTGCGGCGGGACTTAGCTGGATCGGGCCCACCCCAGAGGCAATAGAACAGCTCGGGGACAAGGTCTCGGCTCGAAAGGTGGCCCAGAAGGTTGGTGCGCCGCTCGCCCCAGGAACCATCAACCCGGTATCAGATGTCTCCGAGGTGGAGTCGTTTGTGAAGGAGTATGGTCTTCCCGTTGCCATCAAGGCGGCTTATGGCGGTGGCGGTCGCGGCATCAAGATTGTTCGCGAAAAAAGCGAGATTACCGAGGCTTTCGAGTCGGCTACACGAGAGGCGGTGGCGGCTTTCGGGCGCGGTGAATGCTTCATTGAAAAGTACCTAGACAAGCCCCGTCACGTTGAGACGCAGTGTTTGGCAGATACCCACGGCAATGTTGTGGTGGTTTCGACCAGGGACTGCTCTCTTCAACGCAGACATCAAAAACTCATTGAAGAGGCTCCGGCGCCGTTTCTCTCCAAGGAGCAAGAGAGAGAGCTTTACGAGTCATCCAAGGCAATTCTCAAAGAGGTCGGGTATGTCGGTGCTGGAACCTGCGAGTTCCTGATTTCCGGTGACGGGACCATCTCCTTTTTAGAGGTAAACACCAGACTCCAGGTCGAGCACCCGGTCTCCGAGGAGGTAACCGGTATTGACCTGGTGCGCCAGCAGTTCAGGATTGCTCAGGGAGAGGCACTCGGCTTTGATGACCCAGAGATTAGAGGTCACTCCTTCGAGTTCAGGATCAACGGGGAGGATCCTGGCAAAAACTTCCTGCCCTCTCCGGGACCGGTTCACCAGTTCTTGGCTCCCTCAGGTCCCGGGGTCCGAGTTGACTCTGGGGTGGTCTCGGGAGACAGAGTCTCCGGCAACTTTGACTCGATGATGGCCAAGCTAATAGTTTCCGGCGGTAGCCGCGAGGAAGCCCTTGAGCGATCTCGCCGAGCTCTGGCTGAGATGCAAGTCAACGGGCTGCCTACCGTGCTCCCCTTCCACCGTCTAATGGTCGATCACCCTGCCTTCACCGCCCAAGACGGGTTCAAGGTGTTTACGAGGTGGATCGAGACCGAGTGGGATAACCCGATTGAACCATGGACAGGTCAGGCAGAGCCTGAGATGGCAGCAGAGCCTAGGCGAGAGATTGTTGTTGAGGTTTCAGGAAAACGCCTTGAGGTTAGCGTTCCAAGGCGACTGCTGGTTGGAGAAATTGGCTCCCCCGAGGGGCACGCACCGAGACGCAAAAAAGGAGCTCAGACTTCTTCCCGCACCGGCGCCAAGGGTGACTCGCTAGTTGCCCCCATGCAGGCGACGGTCGTCAAGCTCGCAGCAACCGAGGGTCAGAAGGTTGAGCAGGGAGACCTGGTTGTTGTTCTAGAGGCCATGAAGATGGAGCAGCCACTGGCAGCTCATAAGTCCGGAACGGTCAAGAACATTGGGGTAACTGCGGGGGCGACAATCTCCGCAGGCACGCGGATTCTCGACATTCTCTAGTCGATAGCTGGGTGAAGTTCGCTGGCCGCCTCTGCAATTGAGCCTGAGAGCGATGGGTAGACGGTATAAGTCTTGGCTAGCTGGTCGACCGTGAGTCTGTTTTCGATTGCCACCGCAATCGGGTAGATCAAGTCAGATGCCCTTGGGGCAACCACCACACCACCTATGACGGTGCCGCTACCCACTGACGCAAACAGCTTTATGAAACCCTCGGAGATCCCCTCCATTTTTGCCCTGGGGTTTGTTTCGAGCTCAATTGTTGCTACCTCTCCACGGACCAGACCGTCATTGATCTCCTGCTCGGACCAGCCAACCTGGGCAATCTCTGGGGAGGTAAAGACGTTGGATGCGACATTTCTAAGTCTGGTTGGCGTGGCGACGTCGCCGAGAGTGTGATAGACCGCAGTCCTGCCCATCATGGCTGAAACCGAAGCCAGGGGCATTGATGTGGAGCAGTCGCCAATTGCGTAGACGTTTGCTCTTGAGGTCCTAGCCACCTTATTCACAACCACATGGCCGGTCTCGTTTAGAACGATGCCTGCCTCTTCAAGATTCAGGCCCTGGGTGTTTGGGATCGCCCCGACTGCCATTAGGCAGTGCGAGCCTGTCAGTGTGGTGCCATCGGCAAGCTCAACCTCAACCGCACCACCAGTGTTCTTGACGCTCTTAGCACGGGCATTTCGCAGCAGGTCCATTCCACCAGTGATGAAGACCTTTTCGATTAGCTCAGCTGCATCAGAATCGTTTCCCGGCAGCACCTTGTCTCTGGATGAAACCAAGGTCACCTTTGATCCCAGCTGCAGGTAGGCAGAGGCAAACTCTGCTCCCGTGACGCCAGACCCGACCACAATCATGTGCTCAGGTAGCTCCTGAAGGTCGTAGAGCTGCTTCCAGTTAAGAATTCTCTTGCCGTCAGTCCTTGCGTCGGGAAGCTCCCTTGGGGAAGCCCCTACCGCGACGATGATGGTCTTGGCCTCGATGCGCTCGCTCTCGCCACCAGCTGAAGGCTCTACAACCACGTGATGGTTGCCGTCTAGGTGTCCCCTGCCGTCAATAATTCGGACCCCGTCCTCGACAAGTGCCTCTCTCATGTCCTGAGATTGGTCCTGGGCGAGAGCGAGAAGTCTATTGTTCAGCGTCTTCAGATCTACCTCGACGTGCGGGTTGACCCGCCTGCCTTCAACCGAGAATTCCAGTCCTAGGCTCTGTGCCACAGCTACACGCTGCGCAGCCTCAGCGGTTGCGATCAGGGTCTTTGACGGGACGACATCGGTGAGGACAGCATTACCGCCAACGCCTCGCTCCTCAATGAGGATTACCTCTGCATCGAGTTGGGCTGCGGTACGAGCAGCCTCGTAGCCGCCTGGGCCACCACCAATAATTACTACGCGATGCTTTGACCCAAGTTTGTTTACCACCGCACCATTGTCCCGCAAATTTGGCCGGCGCCGGCACAACTAGACTTGAAAGTTATGGTTCATCCACTCAATGTCGAGGGCGTAGACCCTTTTGAATTTGCCCAGCGGGCAGCAGACCAAATAGCGCAGAAGACCTCGGTTGAGCACCACGACATCGCTCTGACCCTCGGGTCTGGTTGGTCGAAAGCCGCCGATCTCATCGGCGAGACCGTCGCCGAGATTCCAGCTAACGACATCGCCGGCTTCCACAAGCCCGCCGTTGCCGGCCACATCGGCACAATTCGCTCAATCAAACTGCCTAGCGGCAAGCACGCGCTGATCATTGGCGCCAGAACACACTTTTATGAAAACCACGGCGTGAGAGCAGTGGTCCACTCGGTAAGAACCGCCGCCAAAACCGGTGCAAAGATCATGGTTTTAACAAATGGTGCTGGAGGTATCCGCCCTGAGTGGGACGGTGGTGCAGCAGTCCTAATCTCCGACCACATCAACCTCACAGCCTCTAGCCCTCTAGAGGGTGCGAAC
>JBDQMQ010000057.1:0-228 GCA_040262185.1 Aquiluna sp.
CTTTGCTTCAGCAGCGATACGCTCTTCTCTGAGTCGGGCGGCATTTGCCAAACGTGTTCGAATTGATTCCTGCTCACGGATCAACCCTGTGTTTCGTTCTCGGAGTGCGCTTATGGCAATTCGGGTCTCAACTTCTGCCTGTCGGCTTCTGTCCAAAGCCTCAACAAGTTGTCCCATTCGCTCGGAGTCGATCACATGTTGCGTGCTTGGGTTCTCTGCAATCAAGTT
>JBDQMQ010000057.1:238-6069 GCA_040262185.1 Aquiluna sp.
GTCAACAATTGCGCCTGCCCGAGACTCTAGCTCTTGCACCTTCTCCTCAATTTGTTGCTCCAGCCTGGATCGCTCTTGCTTTGCGCTCTCGATTTGCCCCATAAGGCGACCAATTGCTTCAGCTTTAGACGCAAGTTGAGCATCATGAGATTGAAGTTCCGCAAGTCGCTCTGCGGTGGAGGCGGTGGCCCTCTCAAGCGCAGTCTTGGCAAGCGCAACAGCTGCGGACTGGTTGTCAATTTCTTTTTGTGCGTCTTTGAGCGCCGAAGTTGTTGAGGAGCGCTCTGCAGCTAGCTCTAACTTTGACGGCAGCTTCTTACCTCCGCCACTGACTAAAGCCTCTGAAATGTAGTCTCCATTTGCGGTGAGGACTACTTTCCCTTTAGCTGCAGAGTCGCGCAAAATAAGGCGAGCTGCTTCTGTGTTTTCCACAATCCAAAAATCTTCAAGGCGCTTGAGCAGAGCCTTTGGAGCTTCGACCACAGAGCTAGCTGAGACCGCTCCCTCGGGTGCCGATTGCTTCCCACGGCCAACTTGGCTATCCGAAATTAGAATATCCGCCCTACCAAGATCCCTTTTTCTCAAGTAATCAAGTGCCTCGAGGGCCGAACCCTGGTCCTCTGCGATGAC
Organism: Aquiluna sp.; assembly: GCA_040262185.1. Lineage (GTDB taxonomy): Bacteria > Actinomycetota > Actinomycetes > Actinomycetales > Microbacteriaceae > Aquiluna. The sequence goes on from JBDQMQ010000057.1 coordinate 869, forward strand.
GGCATCTGCCAGTGGGCCAAGAGCCGCGGCAATCGCCGTTTCATAACCGGCATCAATCTTGATACTTTCCGCGATGAGTCCTCCGATTCCGAGAACACCTGATTGTGTAACATCCTTGACTCCATCTGACTGGTCTAGCGTCAGGCTAAGGGTCGCAATCTTTGCTTCGAGGGAATCTCTTCTTCTCTCAAATTCATGCAGCCTGGTTTGGTGCTCCTCAAGCTTCCGACGAGCCTCGAGTTCAACTTGAGCCGACTGCTGATAACTATCCCTGAGATTGCCATCAGGAACTGATTCCTCAGGAGAGAGGCTGGCTAGTCGGGACTCCATTTCCTCAACTTCGCTATCAAGCCGCTGTCTATCCTGATCTAGGGCCTCTTTGTTACTCCTCTCGCGCTCAAGCTGGTCTGTCAATTGATCTAGAGAGGTCTTCTTTGCTTCAAATTCGGCAAGAGCTCTGTCTGATGCTGACTTGAGCGCCGCGGACTCGGACTCGAACCTGTCGAGTTCATTGGATGCCTCGGTTCTCGAAGCTATTCGGAGATCCAGTTCTTTGTCCAGGCTGGCTATTTCACTGGCAAGTTCAGTGATGGCCTGAGAACAGTTCTCAAAATCAGCCTCTAGGGTCTCGGTTTCAATTGTGTCTTCTGTTACTTGTACTGCTCCAATAGAGAGTTTTTGGTGAGCGAGATTGATGGCAGCTCTAGTTCTGGTTTCCAAATTCTCGAGCTCGAAGAGTTTCTCTCTTGCTAAGTCATAATCGGTCGAGGAGAGAGCGCCCTCAATCTCAGCGATGGCCCTTTTGGTGTTACCCAACTGGTCCTGGAGCAGCGCTGCCTCGGACTTGCGCCTCGATCCATCTTGAGTAACGCCCTCGAGTCTTTGACGCAACTCCTCGATCTGAATGGCAAAAATCCTGGTCTTTATTTCGCGCGCCTCGGCTGCCAATCCCGTTGCCTGTTTAGCCACCTCAGCCTGACGGCCTAGCGGCCGAAGATTCCTTTTTACCTCAGATATAAGGTCAGAAAGTCTGGTCAGATTCGCCTGCATAGAATCCAGCTTGCGCTCTGTCTTTTCCTTGCGGCGGCGATACTTGAGAACCCCAGCAGCCTCCTCAATAAGCGCTCTTCGTTCCATGGGGTTAGCCCGAAGAATCGAGTCAAGCTGCCCCTGTCCAACGATGGAGTGCATCTCTCGGCCCAACCCTGAGTCGCTGAGTAGCTCCTGAACATCTAGAAGCCTGCATCCTTCGCCATTTATGGCATATTCACTCGTACCGTTTCGATATAGGGTCCTGGCAATTGTGACCTCTGCGTATTCAATTGGAAGAGTGCCCGAAGAATTATCGATAGTTAGTTTCACTTCCGCTCGGCCAAGCGGCGATCTGCTTGCGGTTCCAGCAAAAATTACGTCTTCCATTTTGCCGCCACGAAGGCTTTTGGTTCCCTGTTCACCCATTACCCATGCAAGCGCATCCACGACGTTCGATTTCCCTGAACCGTTGGGGCCAACCACACACGTGATTCCCTTTTCAAAGTTCAAACTGGTAGACCCGGCAAAGGACTTGAAGCCCTGAAGAGTGATTTGCTTGAGATGCACGCTACCTACCTAAATCCCTCTCGAGCCTACTGAATAATGGGCAGGATCCCGCTCGGCCCTGCCGCGAAGGGGGCCAATTGCGGCTGTGTAATTTAGCCCTTTCTCCTGAGAGGGTCTGGAATTGGCACCGCTTCAATCAGCCTCTTGGTGTACTCAACTTGAGGGTTGCGCAGAATCTGATTCACCTCGCCCTGCTCAACGATTTCACCCAGGCGCATGACGGCGATTCGATCGCTCAGCAGATCAACAACCGCTAGATCGTGCGAAATGAATAACGTTGCAAACTGCTGCTCCTTTTGAATCTCCTGCAATAGCTCTAGGACTCTTGCCTGAACAGAGACATCTAGGGCGCTAGTTGGTTCATCAGCAACCAGCAGTTTGGGGCTGAGAGCCAGAGCCCTAGCAATACCAACGCGCTGCCTCTGACCACCGGAGAGCTCATGCGGATAGCGGTTGCGATAGCTTCTCGGAAGCTCAACCAAGTCCAAGAGCTCGCTCACACGGTTTGTGCGGGTGGGTGAGTCCCAGCCTGCAAGCAGAAGTGGCTCAGCAATTGATTGCCCAATCGGCCATCGCGGGTTCAGAGAACTGCCTGGATCCTGGAACACGATTCCGATGTTTCTGCGAACGTCGATCAGCTGCTGCCTGGAAACCCCAACCATTGCCTGACCATCAACAGATAGCTCGCCACTCTTTATTGGCAGCAGCCCAACAACCGCCCTGCCGATAGTCGTCTTACCTGAGCCCGACTCCCCCACCAGACCAAGGACTTCACCTGGGTAGATATCTAGGTCGGCATCCTTGACAGCCAAGAAAGCAGGAACCTTGCCGCGCTTGGGGTACTCAATGTTGAGACCCCGCATACGAAGCACAGGCTCTTCTGTCGCCTTACGCTCAATAACAGGTTTGGTCTCAGCCGCTCCCAACTTTGGAACTGCGGCCAGAAGGTCCTTGGTGTATTGGTGCTTAGGGGTCTTGAATACATCGAAAGTGGTGCCGGTCTCGACAACCACTCCGTCCTTCATCACAATCATGAAATCGCTCAGCTCAGCAACGACACCCATGTCGTGGGTGATGAGAATCACAGCGGAGTTTAGGCGCTTGTTTAGATCGCGCATCAAATTCAAAATCTCCGCCTGGACCGTCACATCGAGCGCGGTGGTGGGCTCATCGGCAATCAGTAGTTGCGGATCACAAGAGATGCTCTGCGCGATCATCGCACGCTGACGCTGACCACCTGAGAGCTCGTGAGGATAAGAGTTGAATGCCTTCTCTGGATCTGGAAGCTCCACCATCTTCAGAAGCTCCAAGGCCCTCACCTTGCCCTGAGCCTTGGTCATTGACTTGAAGTGGACCTGAAGGGCCTCAACTATTTGAAAGCCAACCGTGTAGACGGGGTTCAGCGCAGTCATCGGCTCCTGGAAGATAACCGCTATCTCCTTGCCTCTAATTTCACGAAGCCGCTTCTTGTCTGCGCCAATGAGCTCTTCGCCCTGAAGCTTCACAGAACCCGATGCACGGCCATTCACTGGCAACAGCCCCAGCAGGCTCATTGCGGAAGTCGACTTACCTGAGCCAGACTCACCCACTATTGCAAGCACGTCCCCCGGCTTAACGCTGAAGTTCACACCACTTGCGGCCATCACCCACTCACCATCGACCCAGAAGTCGACGGAGAGCTCACTGGCTTCAATGATTGGCTTCGAGTTATCCAACGCTCAAAACCCCCTCAAGACATGCCAGACTCTTGGCGTGCAGGTATTCAGATCTAGATCCGGCAGGGCCATAGCCCTCGCAAGCAGTGTCATCATGGCCCTTGCCTGGGTGGTAATTCTTGTCGGCGAGGGACTCGCTGTCGCACTTATCTCGCTGCCCGGCGTCGCACTGATAGTGGCTATCGCGCTGCTGCTCTTTTGGTTTCCCCGGGTTGAGGTAGGAGAGGACGGAGTAAAGGTCGTAAACGTCTTGAGAGAGCACCAGATTGGCTGGGGTGCCATAAAGCTCATTGACACTCGCTGGGCACTGGCCATAACCACCGAAAGTGGCAAGATAACCGCTTGGGGAGCTCCAGCTCCCGGCCGTCACAGCAGCATCTTCGCCTCCCGCGACCAGGGTCAACACCTCCCCGAAAGCACCTACATCGCCGGCACAGTCCGCCCAGGCGACCTTGTAACCAGCGACTCCGGAGCAGCTGCAGCCCACATAAGACGCCTCTGGGAACAGCGCAGAGATCAAAGCGGTGAGGTTCTGAGTAAATGGAACATCGGCAAGATTGCCGCAATAGTAGTTCTGGTATTCGCCACCGCGCTGAGTCTCTAGCATTAGTTCCCCCTGCGCTTTGCAATGAGCTGCTTCAGCTCGGCGATAGCTCCACCCGACTTAGGCAGTCTTCTCTGACGGGGATCAAACGCATCGCGCAGACCGTCTCCAATGAAGTTAATGCAAAGCGCGATAATCACGATAAACAGACCCGGATACCAGAACAGCCAGGGCCTAGTCCTAAAGGCCTCGTTGTATTCGCTGATGATCTGACCCAAAGAAATATCAGGCGCAACGATGCCGAACCCGAGGAAGCTCAGCGAGGTCTCGATAAGAATGGCCGCCGCCATCAAAAGCGTCGCATTGACCACAATCACACCAATGGTGTTCGGCAGGATGTGCTTGAAGATGATGCGCGAGTTTTTGGCTCCCGCAACCCTCGCGGCATCAACAAACTCGCGCTCCCTAAGAGCTAAGAATTCAGCGCGAACAAGTCTGGCAAGCCCTGTCCAGGCGAGCGCTCCGAGCAAGAGTGCGAGGCTCACAGCATCGCCACCGAAGCTGCGGCTTAGCACGGCACCAACAACCAAGATCGGAAGAATGATCACGACGTCGGTGGCGCGCATCAGGAGAGTGTCAAGCCAGCCGCGGAAGTAGCCGGCGAGAGCGCCAACGATGGTTCCGATTACGGTCGAAAGCAGCCCAACAATAAAGACCACAATCAGCGACTGCTGAATTCCGCGCATTACTCGGGCGAAAATGTCCTTACCCAGTGTGTCTTGACCGAACGGGTGCTGGCCTGGGTCGAACGGCCAAACGGTTAGCGTTGGCGTGCCGCCCGGGTTATAAATGTCGTAGTTCTCATACCAGTTCAGCTGCCACCAACCAGGAATCCTGAAGCCGTCAACGGCCAGCTTTCCGGTGTTGGGGTCAGTAACCAAGTTGCCAGAACCACCAACGACAGTGCCCACGGAGGTAAAGGCAAGGAGCGTGATCGCACCGAGAACAATCATTGAGATGACGGCCGCTTTATGACGGAAGAACCTGCGTCGAACTATCGTTCCAAGCGATAGTCCCTCGGTCTCCCGCTGCTCAATGGTTATCTCCCGATTGAGCTGAGTCTCATCTACCGGTCTCTTCTTTGCCATTAGCTGATCCTGATCCTCGGGTCGAGGGCGGAGTAGAGAAGGTCAGCAATCACATTGCCGATAACCGCCATCAGGCCAACAATCATCACGTAGCCCATGACTAAATTTACGTCCACCGCGTTCAAACCTCTAATAAACAACGCGCCCAGACCCGCCCAGGCAAAGACCTGCTCGGTGATAACAGCACCGCCGATC
>JBDQMQ010000058.1:0-5955 GCA_040262185.1 Aquiluna sp.
GGGCGCGATTGGAACCGCGGAGGAACTGAGGCAATCTAAGGCCCAATTGGTGGGGGACGCAGCTCCTCTAACAAAGCTCAATTCGCTAATCAAGTCCTTGCCCAATGAAAAGAAGGCTGAAGCGGGCAAGATGATGGGCGAAGCCAAGGCTGAGCTGATGGCTGCTTTTGAGGCAAAGGCAGCAGAGCTCGAGAAGATAGCCAGGGCGCAGCGTCTTGAGATGGAAAAGGTCGACATCACGGCCGCCGCCAATTACATTCAGCGTGGAGCTAGGCATCCGCTATCTCTCTTGATGGATCAGATCAGCGACGTTTTCGTTGGCATGGGTTGGGAAATCGCAGACGGCCCAGAACTTGAAAACGAGTGGTTCAATTTCGACGCTCTGAACTTTCATCCGGATCACCCGGCAAGGGCAATGCAGGACACATTCTTTGTTGCACCTGTTGAGAATCATCTGCTACTTAGGACCCACACGTCTCCGGTGCAGATTCGGTCTCTTTTGGAGCGGGAGCTTCCGGTATATGTCCTTTGCCCTGGCAGGGTCTTTCGCACGGACGAACTTGATGCGACTCACACACCCGTCTTCCATCAGGTGGAAGGACTTGCCGTTGATAAGGGCCTTACGATGGCGGATCTTCGGGGCACCTTGCAGCACTTTGCGCGGGTGATGTTCGGACCCGAGGCCAAGATCAGGCTTCGCCCCAGCTATTTCCCCTTCACCGAGCCCAGTGCGGAGCTTGATGTCTGGCACCCAGGGGCAAAGGGCGGACCAAGATGGGTCGAGTGGGGCGGCTGCGGCATGGTCAACCCCAATGTTCTCCTTGCGGCGGGTATTGACCCAGAGACCTATTCGGGGTTTGCCTTCGGCATGGGTATCGAGCGAACTCTGATGTTTAGAAATGGCGTCTTGGATATGCACGACATGGTCGAGGCGGACGTTAGGTTCTCTAGGCAGTTCGGGCAGGTGATCTAGTGAAGGTCCCGCTTAGTTGGCTCGCTGAATACGTTGAGCTACCCAAAGATGCTACTCCCCACGATGTTATGGAGCAGCTGGTCCGCGTTGGCCTAGAAGAGGAATCGGCAATCGGTGGCGAGATCACTGGCCCGGTAGTGGTTGGCAAGGTACTCGAATTTGTCGAGGAAGAGCAGTCAAACGGCAAGACCATTAGGTGGTGCCAGGTCCAGGTAGGTCCAAAGCCGGAGGATGTTCGAGGTATAGTCTGCGGCGCGAGAAACTTTGAGGTTGGAGACAAGGTAGTTGTAACGCTGCCTGGGGCGGTGTTGCCCGGTGGTTTTGAGATAGCTGCCCGCAAGACCTATGGACACGTCTCCGATGGCATGATCGCCTCGGCCAAGGAGCTCAGTCTCAGTGATGACCATGACGGAATCCTGCGGCTTGTGACCCTAGGGCTAGACCCAGAACTGGGAAGTGATGCGTTGGAGCTGCTGGGTCTCAACGAGGCGGCGGCTGAGGTCAATGTGACGCCCGACAGGGGCTATTGCTTCTCGATTCGTGGAATTGCCAGGGAGTACTCGCACGCAACCAAGGCTAAGTTCACCGACCCAGCCTCGTTGGTCACCCCTGCCAAGGTCTCCGGCTTCGATCTCAAGGTTTCCGATAGCGCACCAATTCACGGCACCGCTGGTTGCTCAAACTTCTTGCTGGTTGGAGTTGAAGGAATCGACGCCACCTCGCCCACTCCCTCGTGGATGGCCAATCGCTTGAAACTAGCTGGAATGCGCTCGATTTCGATTGCTGTAGACATCACGAACTACGTGATGCTCGAGATGGGCCAGCCCCTTCACGCCTACGATCTCGACAAGCTGACCGGTGGGATCGAGGTTCGCAGGGCAAATAAGGGCGAGACGATAACCACCCTTGACGATAAAGAGCGAGCCCTGCACGAAGAGGACCTTCTGATCACAGATCAGAGTGGACCAATCGGCGTTGCGGGAGTCATGGGAGGTGCGAGCACCGAGGTCACCGACGCCACAACGAAGATCCTGCTTGAGGCCGCGATCTTTGACCCCATTTCGATCGCGCGCTCAGCTCGCAGGCACAAACTGCCCTCTGAGGCATCTCGGAGGTTTGAGCGCGGTGTTGACCACAAAGTTTCGGCCTTTGCTGCCGCCAGGGCCGCGCAGCTTTTGATTGAGCTTGCCGGTGGCAAACTCTCCGGACTTGGCGCAGAGCACGTGACCGAGATAGCTCCTATAAAGATTTGCATGGACGCTGGCTTCCCTGCCGAGCTTGTCGGATATGACTACTCGGAAAAGGAGGTCGTCGCAGCTCTAGAGATGATCGGCTGCAAGGTTTCAGGTATGGGGTCATTAGAGGTTGAGGTTCCCTCTTGGCGGCCAGATCTCAGGCACAAAACTGATCTAGCCGAAGAGGTGGCAAGGCTTGTTGGGTATGACAAGATTCCTACGACCATTCCAGTCGCACCTCCCGGCAGAGGACTCAACCGCAAGCAACAGTTGCGCAGAAAAGTTCTCGGCACGCTCGTCGGCAGCGGATTTGTTGAGGTCCTCAACTACCCGTTCTACACTCCCGAGCAGAATTCTTGGTTTAGCTCCACTAGGGCAATAGAACTCGAAAACCCGATTCAGAGCGAGGCGGGGCAGCTTCGCAAAGAGTTGCTGCCAGGGCTTTTGCAGGCAGCATCAAGGAACGTTTCCCGAGCTAATAGCAATCTCGCGATTGTTGAGGAGGGTTCCGCTTTTATTGCTGGCGGAACTCCGGTTACGGCTCTGCCGGTTGGTAATCAGCGACCAAGTGACAAAGTCTTGGCGAGCCTGAACGCTTCGATTCCATCGCAACCGAGAAAGCTCTCGGGCGTGGTGCTAGGTGACTGGGTGGCACAGCAGCCAGGTCAGGCCTCGATAGAGGCCGGTTACCAGCAGTCCATATCCGCCCTACTTTCTGCCCTGGGCAGCATTGGAGTCGAGGCAGGTCTCACCCAGGATGAGGTTATGGGCCTTCATCCCGGCAGGGGAGCCAAGGTAAATGTTTCCGGCGAAGAGGTGGGCATTGTTGGCGAGCTACACCCGGACATCGCAGATGAGCTTCACCTTCCTGGGAGGGTAGGGGTCTTCGAGGTTGATTTGAGCGCAATCTACGACCTGGCTCCAGAGCTTATTGCCGCCTCCGAGATTGGCGTCATGCCGGCTGCCACCCAAGATCTTTCGCTTGTTGTCGGGCTCGACGTGCCATCTGCCGACTTGGTCGAGACAATTAGGCAGGGTGCCGGTGAGCTCCTCGAGAGCATTTCGCTGGTTGATGACTGGCGATCTGAGACTCTCGGCCAGAAAAAGTCACTCACCTTTTCTATGGTCTTTAGGGCCAAGGACAAGACCTTGACTGCAGCCGAGGCAACCGCTGCCAAGGAGGCAGCTGTTCAGCTCGCAGCACAGCGACATGGGGCGGAGCTGCGCGCATGACGATACAGGTTGCGGTCGCGGGAGCCAGTGGTTACGCAGGCGGGGAGCTGCTTCGGCTCATCTCCGCTCACCCAATGCTCGATCTGGGCAACGTCACGGCTTTTTCAAACGCGGGGGAGACCCTGGGCAAGATTCAGCCGCACCTAGGTGAGTTTGCCGACCGCGTCCTGCTTGAGACGACTGCTGAAAACCTGATGGGCCACGAGGTGGTCTTCTTAGCCCTGCCTCACGGTCAGAGCGCGGCAATTGCAAATCAACTTCCTGAGCACATGCTGGTGATTGATTGCGGAGCGGACTTTAGGCTTCACGACCCCTCCGCCTGGCGTGACTACTACGGCAGCGAGCATGCGGGAACCTGGCCCTACGGACTTCCCGAGATGGTCACCGCGGACGGGGGAAAGCTGCGCGGAAGACTGCGTGAGCAGCGCAGGATCGCAGTCCCTGGTTGCAATGTCACGGCGGTCACTCTTGCATTGGCGCCCGCGGCTACTGCGGACCTGATTGAGGTCGAAGACCTGGTTGCGACCCTCGCGGTTGGCACATCCGGAGCTGGCCGGGCGGCAAAGCCCGACCTGCTGGCTACCGAGGTGATGGGATCGTCCAGAGCCTACTCAGTTGGCGGATCTCACCGCCACATCCCCGAGATGCTTCAGAACCTAGCAATCGCTTCAGGTAAGCGAGGGTCAATCTCCTTCACCCCGATTTTGGTGCCAATGACCCGCGGCATATTCGCTTCAATTGCGGCCAAGCCAGGCAGCCGCTTCTCCATGGAATACCTGCGCGAGGTTTATCAGGACGCCTACGGCGATGAAGAGTTTGTGAAGCTGTTGCCTCCCGGAGAGGTCCCGCAGACCGGGGCAGTGCTGGGATCGAACATGGCCCACGTCGCAATCGAATACGACGAGCGTGCCGGCCGGGTTTTGTTTATGTGTGCGATTGACAATCTAGTTAAGGGCACCGCAGGTGCTGCGATTCAGAGCATGAACATAGCCCTTGGACTCACCGAGCAGACTGGGTTGACAACCATTGGGGTAGCTCCTTGAGCGTCAGCTTTCCAGATGGTTTCAGGGCAGCGGGAGTTGCATCGGGGTTGAAGGCAAGCGGAAAGAGAGATTTAGCGCTAGTTGTCAACGATGGTCCCAAGCACGCAGCAGCAGCTGTCTTTACCTCAAACCGCTGTAAGGCAAACCCAATTCTTTGGTCTCAAGAGGTGATCAAGTCGGGACTGGCTAGGGCAATTATCCTCAATTCCGGCGGCGCAAATTGCTATACCGGACCCCAGGGATTCCAAACCACACATGCCACCGCCGAGAAGGTTGGGGAGCTCCTTGGTGTCGGGGCGGCCGAGGTGCTTGTTTGCTCCACTGGGCTCATCGGAGAGCAGCTCGACAGAGACAAGCTTTTGGCTGGAGTAGTCAAAGCTTTCGAACGACTTGACTCGGATGGCGACGATCTGGCCGCCGAGGCGATCATGACCACAGACACTGTTCCGAAGCTGGCAACTCGTCAGGGCTCTGGGTATCGAATTGGCGGTATGGCAAAAGGTGCTGGCATGCTCGCACCAGCGCTAGCGACCATGCTCGTCGTGATAACTACCGATGCCGATCTTGAGCCCCAAGAGCTGGATGCTGCCCTCCGTGAGGCTACTCGCCTGAGTTTTGACCGGCTGGACTCAGATGGCGCGATGTCGACCAATGACCAGGTAACACTCATGGCCTCTGGCGCAGCAGGAGTGAAGCCTGAGCCAGCTGAGTTTCAAGAGCTCTTGACAGAGCTTTGTAGGGAGCTGGCACTGAAACTTCTTGATGATGCCGAGGGTGCAAGTCACAACATCCATATCAAAGTCCTAGGCGCGGCCAGCGAGGCCGATGCTCTTGAGGTTGGTCGAGCTATTGCAAGGAACAACCTGTTTAAGACCGCTATCTTTGGAAACGATCCAAACTGGGGCAGAATCTTGGCCGCCATTGGCACCACCTCGGCGGCCTTCGACCCCTACGACATCGATGTCTCGATGAATTCGGTCCTAATCTCATCAAAGGGAATGCCTGCCGCAGACCGGTCAAAGGTGGACCTGAGCGGCAGGGAGGTCGTAATCGAGATAGAGCTCCACTCGGGGGACCAAGCGGCTACCGTTGTTACCAACGACCTGACCCATGCCTATGTCGAAGAGAACAGTGCATACTCGAGCTAATGAAGCCACAGCAATCCGATAATGCCCTAGCCAAGATCAAGGCCGAGACCTTGATCGAGTCACTGGACTGGCTCAAGGACTTCCACGGCCGCATCGTCGTCATTAAGTTCGGCGGCAATGCGATGGTTGACGAGGAGCTCCAGAGAGCGTTCGCGCAGGACATGGCTTACCTGAGATTTGTTGGCATCAAGCCAGTCGTGGTTCACGGGGGTGGACCTCAAATCACAGCCAGACTGGCGGAAAAGGGTATTGAGAGCGAGTTTCGAGGCGGCCTTCGCTTCACCGATGAGAAGACCATTGAGGTTGTTCGCGATGTTCTAAGG
>JBDQMQ010000059.1:0-5948 GCA_040262185.1 Aquiluna sp.
GGTTAGTTTTTAGAAAGAGACAATGTCCAAGCTACGTCTTGCAGTAATTGGTGCTGGTCCTGCCGGTATCTATGCATCTGACCTCATCTTGAAAGCTGAGCGGGACTTTGACGTATCCATCGACCTCTTTGACCTGCTACCTGCCCCCTACGGACTGGTCAGGTATGGCGTAGCTCCAGACCACCCAAGAATCAAAGGCATCATCAGGGCCCTTTTTGAGGTGCTAGACCGGGGAGACATTCGCTTCTTCGGAAATGTCAAATACGGTATCGACATCACCCTTGACGATCTAAAGCAGCACTACAACGCCGTCATCTTCGCAACCGGTGCAATCAAGGACGCAGATCTCGACATTCCTGGCGCAGATCTTGAGGGCAGCTTTGGAGCTGCTGACTTCGTAAATTGGTATGACGCTCACCCAGACTTTCCGCTCGAGTGGCCGCTTGATGCCAAAGAGGTTGCGGTTATCGGCAACGGCAACGTCGCGCTCGATGTCGCAAGGATTTTGGTGAAGCGACCAGACGACCTGCTAGCCACCGACATCCCAGACCACGTCTATCGGGGTTTGAAATCATCACCTGTCACGGACGTCCACGTCTTTGGTCGAAGAGGCCCAGCACAGGTGAAGTTCTCACCGCTTGAACTCAGAGAGGCACTTCATGTCGAGGGAGTGCAGGCGATTGTCTATGACGAAGACTTCCAATATGACGAAGGTTCTCGCGAGGCAATTGATTCAAACAATCAGATTCGCGTGATGGTCAAGACCCTTGAAGATCTCAGGGAGAACCCCTCAGAACCTCAGGAGCGAAGACTTCACCTCCACTTCTTCTCGACCCCTAGGGAAATTCTTGGCACCGATGGCAAGGTTTCGGGTGTCAGGTTTGAGCGCACGGAGCTTGATGGCACCGGACGCGTTAGGGCAACAGGCGAGATTCGCGAGTTTGAGGTTCAGGCTGTGTATCGAGCGGTCGGCTATTTCGGCAGCGAACTTGATGGCATTCCATTTGACGATGTTGAGGGTGTGATTCGAAACGAAGAGGGCAGGGTGTACGACCAGACCGGATCGCACATCCCCGGCGTCTACTGCACCGGTTGGATTAAGCGCGGGCCGGTTGGCCTTATTGGCCACACCAAAGCGGACGCCATTGAAACCATCGGGCATCTAATTTCCGATCGAGCCAGCTGGTGGTCGCCCTCGGAACCCGGCGAAGAGGCAATCGAGGAGACCTTGCGCTCGCGCGGAGTTGACTTTATGGCGTGGCCCGGGTGGCTCAAAGTTGATGGTGAAGAAAAACGCCTCGGTCAGCTAAGCGGCAGGGAGCGACTGAAGCTCCATAATCGTGCTCAGATGCTCGATATCTCTAAAGGACGCTAATTGCAGAGGCTGCCTGGCACAAGGCTTCGTAAGGCCCAGATTGGACTGCTCGCAACCTTTGTCCTAATGGGTCACGGTGCTCTGGCTTCCGTGGCATGGGTCCCCGAATACATTGACAGGCTGGGGGTTTCCTTTGCCACCTGGGGAACAATCATCGGCTTTAGCGTTGTCGGTTCAATAACGCCACTGCTTTTTGCATCGAGGCTGATGATGCGCTTTGGCTCGAGGCCGTTGATTCGCTTTGCCAACTATTCGGGCATGATCTTTTTGGTCTCCTTGGCATGGACAAATGACCCAGCGCTCTGGATGCTGCTGAACATTTGCTTCAACTTCTCGATGTCGCTATTGGGTGTGAGCGTGAACTCGCATGCGGTGCTGCTGCAGAAGCAGATCAGCATCAACATCATCGGTCGTATGCATGCAGGCTGGTCGCTCGGAGCTGTCGGAGCAGCCATTACAGGAGCAATCTCGACGACCTTTTTGTCTCTAGAGCTGTTTTTGATTCTTGTTGCAATAGTCACGATATTTATCTTCGAGTTCACGCTGCGGTGGCTATTGAGTCCTGAAGAGGATGGCCATGTCGAGGAGAAGGCGGGGGTTGTCAAGCGCAAGTTCTACCAGATGCCATCGCAGCTGTGGTTCTTGGCCATCGGGCTCTTTGCCGCAATCTACCCGGAGGTCGCCGTTATTGACTGGGCGGCGGTATTTGCTCGCGATGTCCTAAATGTTGATGTGGCTTTGAGGTCGATACCCTTTGGAGTCTTCATGATTGGCATGATCATTGGTCGGCTATCAATGACCAGACTTGCTGAGAAGTACCACCCTCACACCATCGCTTCTAGGGGAGCATTCCTGGCAGCGGCAGCCCTGGCACTGGCAGCTCTAAGCGCTTCAGCGATTAGCAGCTTCAATACCATTTTGGGGTTGGTAACGGCCTCTATTTTGTGGGGACTTGCAGGGCTTGGATTGGCACCAGCATCACCCGCGTTCTTCTCGGCGGCAGGCCATATCCCCGGAGTGTCAACTGCTTGGGCGGTGAGTAGGTTGAGCCTGTTTAACTCCTCGGTGGCAATTGGCGCTAAGGCGGGGATGGGTGCGCTCGCCGAGGGTGTGGGGCTCTCTACGGCCTTTTTCTTCCCGGTGATTCTTGCTCTCATCTCCGGCATCATTGCTGACCAGTGGGCCAAGCGGGCACGCCGAAGCGAGCTCAACGCTGCGGCACCACCCACCGGGCCAATGTCGGTGATAGTTGCGCCAGACGAGGATAGGTAGTCTGGGCAGGTGACACTGCTAAGGCTCACCAATTCACCACAGCGCTATGCGTGGGGTTCAGTTGATCTGATACCTCAACTTGTTGGCACCGAGCCAGATGGCCAGCCGCAGGCGGAGCTGTGGTTTGGAACTCACCCATCCTCGCCTTCTGAGGTCTTAGACAAAGATGGTGGCAAGCTTGCCGATCGCATCGAACCCCTTGGGTTCCTCGTCAAGTTCCTCGCGGCCAGCTCTCCGCTTTCAATTCAAGCCCATCCCTCGAGGGAGCATGCTTCCCTGCGCTTTGCGGAAGGCTATCCCGGTTACTCCGACCCGAACCACAAACCCGAGGCCATTGTCGCCGTTAGCGAGTTTGAGGCGCTCTGTGGTTTTCGGCCTTTGGCGATGATCCAGCAAGATCTCGAGGCTCTTAGCAAGGCCGATGCCACATTCTCACCTTGGCTATTGGCCCTGGCGAGCGAGGGACTACGCGGGGCTACCGGCTGGGCGCTTGAGACATCCAGCGAGCAGGTGGAGAGGCTCGTTGCGGCAGCTAATTCACTAGGAATTCAAGGCGAGCTTCTCAAGCTGATTGCCCGGGATCATCCAGGGGATGTGGGGCTAATGGTGGCCCTTTTGATGAACCATGTGGTGCTCAGACCATCTCAGGCGCTTTACCTTCCTGCTGGCAATATTCATGCCTACCTCTCTGGTCTTGGGGTTGAGGTGATGGCAGCTTCTGACAACGTGCTTCGTGGGGGTCTGACCAAAAAGCCGATTGATAGACCAGAGCTAATGCAGATTTTGGACTTTAGCGAGCTTGCGAAGCCGCTGGTTGAAACCCGTGAGCTAACCAGTGGCCTGACCGAGTATCAAGTGGCGGCAGAGGACTTTAGCCTCTATCGCCTTGAGCCCAGCGGGGCAAACATGCTTATCGACGTTGCCCTCAAGGGTCGAGCAATTGCGGTCTGTGTAGCCGGTGAGATTGTTATTTCAACCTCTAAAGAAGAGTCTTTGAGCCTAAGACAGGGAGAAGCTGCGTACTTTGCAGACGCCGCCTATTTCTCGGTTCTCGGAAGTGGCACCGGCTATCTGGCGATGGGTTAGCGGTAGTTCACAAACTGCAGGTCAACATCGAGGTCTTTACCTCTTAGAAGAGCAATCAGCTGCTGCAGGTCATCACGACTCTTTGAGCTGACCCTGAGTTCATCACCTTGAATCTGGCTCTTGAGACTCTTAGGACCCTCATCGCGAATTATCTTCGAGATCTTCTTGGCATTTTCTTGATCGATCCCGTTTTTCATCGTTGAGGTGATGCGGAACTCCTTACCCGAGGGTTGGGGCTCTGAAGAATCCAGCGACTTTAGAGAGATGCCGCGCTTGATGAGCTTGGTCTGGAAGACATCGAGCGCAGCCTTTGCGCGCTCCTCGGAGTTTGCCTTGATGACGATGCTCTCGCCACTCCAGGAGATGTCGGCATCGGTTCCCTTGAAGTCGTAGCGCTGCTGAATCTCCTTGGCTGCCTGGTTGAGGGCGTTGTCGGTTTCCTGGCGGTCAACCTTGCTGACGATGTCGAATGATGAGTCTGCCATTTCTCTCCTAGGTCTTTGATTGGCGGGCGGTTGATGAGCGCACCGTTAGGTCAATGGGCCAGGTGGTGAGCTGCTCAATGTTTGCAAGTTGCTTGTCATCGCCGGACTCAAGGATGTCGACGATCCAGTTGGCCCCAAATTCACCCTGCTCCGCAGTCTTTTGATCAATCGTTGAAAGACCATAGAACATTCCTAAGGGGTGGCCATCTAGTCCGATTACCGAGATGTCCTGGGGGACTCTTAGACCTAGGTCTCTTGCTGCCTGGATTGCGCCATAGCCCATCTCGTCACTGGCACAAAAAATGGCGGTTGGGGCGCTTCGGGGGTCACCGAGCATCTGCTTGGCGGCGTGGTAGCCGCCAGCAACGGTGAAGTCCGCCTCAGCCATCCACTGCGGAACAAAGTCAAGGTTGGCATCCAGCAACGCCTCGTGATATCCGGTTTTACGGAGGTAGGGCTGGTGGAAGTCCATCTCACTCGCCGGGTTCCCAGAGATCATGCCGATTTTGGTGTGGCCAAGAGAGATTAGGTGCTGGGTGGCAAGCCTTCCTGCCCCCTCATCGTCGATGCTGATTGACCTAGCACCTGGAATCGGACCACCGATTCCTACAATTGGCTTTTTGAGGTCGGTCAGTCTCTTGAGCTCCTCATCGGAAACCTTGAGCGCCACAGTCAATACGCCGTCCACGCGCTTGCGAAGAACTAGGTCCTCAAAGACTCGCTTTCGGTGGCCGGAGCCGCCAGAGAGGTTATAGAGGGTCACGTCGTAGCCACGATTTACCAGAGCATTAGCAGCGCCCTCCAGCACAGTTGAAAAGAACCAGGTAGCAGCAAAAGGCATCACAACGCCAATGTTCTTAGAGCGACCGGTGGCGAGGGTGTAGGCGGAGGAAGATGCCACATACCCCAGCTCTTGCGCAGCCTTCAATACCCTCTCGCGCGCTCTCGCGGAGACGTGGGATTTTCCATTAAGGGCGCGAGAGACCGTTGCTGTAGAGACTCCGGCGCGCTGAGCTACCTCAACAATGCCGACCATGTAAAAAACTGTAAACGGTTATGGCTTTTACCGCTACTTTACAATTCCAAAATCGGGTAGTCTTTCTGATTGCGCCTAGCGCACGGCAAGTTACCCAAGCGGCCAAAGGGATCTGACTGTAAATCAGCTGGTGTATGCCTACGGGGGTTCGAATCCCTCACTTGCCACCAACTCCGCAATCTGTGGGAGCTTCTTTGGAACCGTCTTTCCCCATGGACTGTTGAGTCTTTCCGCAGAACTGGAGAATCATGAACGCGCTGCTTCGTTACCTAACAGGAAAAACCACCGCACCACTGAACATGTTGGTAGCGCTGGGGTTTGCTGTCTTTGCTTTTGTTGGCCTTCCACTTGAAGCCACTGAGACCACTCCGACCAACGGACTTCCCGATACCGCAGAGAGTTCTCAGGTCGCAAAAATTCAAGAAAACTTCGATGTGGTCGAGGGCTCGGCCGCCTTCATCGTGTACTTCTCCGAGACAGAGTTCACCGAGACTCAGCTGGAGTGGATCCAGGGAACCTTCGACCCTCAGAAGATGATGCCGGCGGGCGGAGCCAACGAGAAGTTTTTGGAGTTTTCTGCCTCTCTACCCCCTGTCCCCTCGCGAACTGGCCTGTTGCCTTGGTTGGCCATCGCCCCGATGTGTGACGAAGCGCTCCGCCGAGAGTTCCATAGCGTCATCGCAGGTTTTTGCAT
>JBDQMQ010000060.1:0-5919 GCA_040262185.1 Aquiluna sp.
GTGTAGTCCTTGCGGATGTCCTCGTACTTCTCGTCAAAGTAGTAGTCGCGATCGGGGAGCCCCAAGCCACCCTGGTAGAAGTGCAGCAGATAGCGCTCGGGGTTGCCGGGGTCATTGTCGACATAGGAGCCCCAGAAACCTCCGACCCCCTCGCTCTCAAGCTCTCCGATGAGGCGGAACAAATCCACAATGGTTGCAACTGCATCCACGCGAGCAAGCTCTGGCTCAAGAGGTCTTGCGCCTAGTGACTCAATGTGTTCCTCGTCCATGAAGCATGCGTAAAGATCGCCGATCTGTTGGCTGACTCCAGCAGCGGGATTCTTGCTTGCTTCCTCAAGGATTTCCTTGACGGCGAGCTCCGAGTCGTCTGCAAGCATGTGGAAACTGCCATGGATGGCTTTGTCTTCCGGTATCTCGGTCTCGTCCAACCATTTGCCATTTACATGGCGAAATAGGTCGTCTTGTGGTCTAACTGATTCTTTAAATGCGGCTTTCTCAAGCCCTGGCTTCATTGGCATAGCCCCTAGTCTAAGCAAACTTCTGAGAGCTAAACTTGGGTTGTGGCAGTAAACAAAATCATCCTTTACTACGCCTTTGCTCCGGTGAGCGACCCGAAGGCCGTGATGCTCTGGCAGCGCACGCTCTGCCAATCACTTGGCCTCAAGGGGCGGATTCTGATCTCAGCGCACGGAATCAACGGAACCCTTGGGGGCGACATGGATGACCTAAAGAAGTATGTCAAGGCCACTAGGGAGTACCCGGGATTCGGAAAGACTGACTTTAAGTGGTCCGATGGCACGGGCAATGATTTTCCCAAGCTCAGTGTCAAGGTGCGCAAAGAGCTGGTTGCGTTCACAACCCCGGACGAGATTGTCGTGGAGAAATCCGGCATCCAAAACGGTGGCAAGCACCTCAAGCCTGCGCAGGTGAACCAACTTGTCGAGGAACGCGGGGACGAGGTGGTCTTCTTTGATGGCCGAAATGCTTTTGAGGCAAAGATTGGAAAGTTCAAAAACGCCGTCGTTCCAGACGTGCAAACCACTCACGACTTCATTGCTGAACTTGAGAGTGGCAAGTATGACCATCTGAAGGACAAGCCAATCGTCACCTACTGCACCGGTGGTATTCGCTGCGAGATCCTCAGTGCCGTCATGATCAACCGAGGCTTTAACGAGGTCTACCAAATTGAAGGTGGCATCGTGCGCTATGGCGAGCGCTATAGAGATAAAGGCCTTTGGGAAGGCTCGCTCTATGTCTTTGACAGCCGCATGAACGTGAACTTCTCAGAGGATGCCAAGACAATTGGCGAATGTGAGAGCTGCCAGGGGCCGACCTCATCATTCAGAAATTGCTCCAACCTGGCCTGCAGAGATCTGGTACTGATTTGCGACACCTGCCACGCGGACCCCGCAAGCCTCAGCTGCCAGCCCCACCACACCAGAGGCAAGCGCCTTCAAGAGGTGGGATAGGACAAACCCCCGAGAAATCTCGGGGGTTCGATTTGACAGCTCTATGCGTTACGGCCGTGCTGGCCTCGACCTTTTTCGCTAGCCGAGTGGTCACTACCAGACATGCCCTCTAGAACTCCTCCATTCTCAGCTGCCTCCTCGAAGGCTGGCAGGTGAGAATCGAGGGATGCTGAGCGTAGGTTGTTTAGGACCTTCACCAGCTGAGGGTCGTCGGTAAGAGCCAACAGCTTGTCATAAAGCTCGATATTCGCCACCTCACCCTCGGCCCAAGCTTGTGCTGCGGCCTGCAGATCCGCAGGCGCTGCAATTTGTCCGATGTAGGGGTTCTCGGGAACTTCCGCACCGATTCGCTCCAGCTGATTTACAAGAGCATCCGCGTGACGAAGCTCGGCCTCATAGATTGTGGCGTAGGGCTCAACCTGCCCAAACTCTTCAAGCACCGCCAGGTAGCTGGCCGCGGCGGCGTATTCTCCCTCCGGACCCATTAGGGCCTCGAGAATTATCTGCTCTTCAGTGAGAAAACCAGATGTTTCCAACGTCTCAGGCTCTGACTCAGGTGCATCTTCAGTCGCTTCGTTCTCTAGCTCTTCGATCTGACCCGTGGTCGAGTCGGAAACTTCCGGCGCCTGGGCCGCTTGGTCGAGAATTGGGCTAGTCGAGCAGCCTGCTAGCGAAACTGCCACTAAAGCTGCGACGGCAACAAGGGTTTTCTTTTTCACTTTTCCATCTCTTTTCCGCATGGTTTGATGCTTACTTAGAGATTATTGGCATTGTGTCTAATAATTAGTTAAATCCAGCTCACTCTCAGGAAAGCTACAGATTGCTCCCAGTTAGCGATGTTTTGGTTTGGGCGTGAGTTCCGACGAATACTCGGCCTGCTCAGGAAGGTGACTGCTCAAGTAGTGGAAGTCATCGTCGCTGAGCTTGATGGTCAGGGCTGAAACACAATCCAGCACACTTTCGGCTCTGGTGGCTCCGGGTATTGGCAAGACTGCCTCCGAATAGCGCATCTCCCAGGCAAGAGCTAGAGCGAATGGGCTCACTCCCAACTTCTCTGAGACCTCTTCGAATGCAGAAGCGGATTGGATCTCGCTCTTGGTCCTGACCCCCCCAAGCGGAGACCATGGCAAGAAGGTGATCTCATGCTCCTCACAGACCTCAAGAACATCTAGGTCATAGCGGTAGCGAGGAGAGAACTCGTTCTGGATAGACACCACACCTCCCTCAGCGGGTGTGCCTGCGATGTCTAGGGCTAGCTTCAGCTGATTAGCGTCGTAGTTGGAAACACCAATCTGGTCTACAAGTCCCCTTATCTTTAGTTCAAGGACGTTTTCAAACTGAGTTTCGAAATCGATGCTGGGATCTAGCCTGTGATGCTGCCAGAGGTCAATCTTGTCCACACCAAGCGCCTTCATTGACCTCTCAGTGGCAGCTAGCAGATAGTCAAGACTGCCGTTCCGACCCCAAACCTCACCCTCGCTTCGAGTAATACCACCCTTGGTGGCAATTACTACCTTGCTCTTTTGCTCATCAGTGCCACTCCAGGTCCTTAGGGCCTCAGCCACAAACTCTTCGTTGTGGCCCATGGCATCCCAGGCTGGAGCGTAGATGTCAGCTGTGTCCAAAAAGGTGATGCCGGCATCTAGACCCGCGTGGATTGCTGGAATCGCCTCTTCAACTCGGCGCTTCGGGTCAAGCGCTGCGCCATTTGACCAGATCCATGAGACGTTCATGCAACCGATGCCGATTGCGGATACTTCTCTCGATCCGAGCTTTCTCGCCTTCATCTCACTCCTCTAGATAGTTGCAGCGTCAATCACAAACCGATAGCGAACATCCGCATTTACAACGCGCTCGTAGGCAACGTCGACTGCGGAAGCCTCGGAGGCGTCAAGTAGCTCAATGTCGCTCACGATGTTCTTCTCCCCACAAAGATCGAGCATCTCTTGAGTGTCAGCGATGTTGCCTGTGTTGATTCCTGCAATTGATCGCAAGCTGGTGACCAAGCCACCAGCATTGAAGCTTTGCGGATTTCCCGAGAGCCCAAGATAAACAAGCGTGCCGCCAACCTTGAGAGTTCCAAGCAGTGGGTCAAGGTCAAGATCCGCACTTGTTGTGTTCAAGAGCAGGTGAAAAAAGTTCTTATGGCTTTCGTAAATCTCCGAGGTAATCAGGTAGTCCTGGGCGCCCATCCTCTTGGCATCTTCTGCCTTAGAGGCTGACCTGCCGAGAACGTAGACCTCGGCACCCATTGCAACGGCAAGCTTGACTGCTAGGTGGCCAAGGCCGCCAAGGCCCATAACGCCAACCTTCATACCTGGGCCGGCTTTCCAGTGCTTCAAGGGTGTGTAGACAGTTACACCTGCACACAAAAGCGGAGCACTTGCAGCAAAGTCGATGTTCTCTGGCACGCTAAGCACATAGTTCTGGTCAACAACTATGGCGTTTGCGTAGCCGCCGTAGCTGGGTTCTCCGTCATAGTGGTGGCCGTTATAGGTCTGTACGTTTCCGGTGCGGCAGAAGTTTTCATTGCCCGTTGAACATGGCTCACAGGTGCGGCAGGAATCAACGAAGGTGCCAACGCCGACACGGTCTCCAACTTGGAACTCTGAAACATTGTCTCCAACGGCAGTAACCAGCCCAACAATTTCGTGACCTGGAACCATCGGGTAGGAGCCCTCGAACCACTCGTCCCTGGCCTGGTGGATGTCGCTGTGGCAGATGCCTGAGTACTTGATGTCAATCGCGACCATCTCTGGTCCTAAAGGCCTCGTTGGAACCTCACCCTTCTCGAACTTTGCTCCAGGGGCAGGGGTGAGGATTGCTTTTGCTGCAGACATCGGTCTCCTAAGGTTTGCTACAGCCTAAGGGAACCAAATCTTGAGAATCGAGGTTGAACCGAATGTGAAAAGGTTACGAATCTTCTTACTGGTGCTGCTGGGTGCCGTGCTTATTGTTCCCTTCCTGATTCCGGTGAATACCTCGGGCACTCTCTCCAAGGAAGAGGCAGCTAGGGGGGTCTGGGGGAGCCAGTCACAGTTTGTCACTTTGGGCTCGCACGAGGTTCACCTTGTTGAGGCGGGAGATCCAAACAGCGATACCCTTTTGATACTCATGCACGGCTTTGGGGCAAGCTCCTTTTCTTATAAGGACAATCTAGAAATCCTTGGCGAGGTTGCACATGTCATCGCCTACGACAGGGCAGCCTTTGGCTTCACTGAGCGTCCGACGGACTGGGAGGTAAACCCCTACGGGACTCCAGGGCAACTTGAGGTGATTGACGATATCGTCACCAAATACGGCAATGGCAAGAATGTATTTTTGCTTGGGCACTCAGCCGGAGGCAGCATCGCAGCCAGCTATGCAGTCGATAACCAGGAGAAACTAACCGGCGTAATTCTTTTCGCTCCCGCCATTGGCCTCGGAGGTGGTGGTGGGAATATATTCAATTGGATATTCGATATTCCTCAGCTTGACCACCTAGGTCCCCTGCTGGTTTCGACGATTGCGACTAGCGGCTTAGATCTCATTTATGCAAGCTACTTTGATGAAACCCAGGTCACCGAGGACGTCCTTGCCGGCTATACGGCACCACTCAACATTGCAGGCTGGGAGAGGGCCTTCTGGGAGTTCAACAAGGCACCTCGGGATCCTGAGATTTCGGACCGTTTCACAGAGATTCAGCTGCCAACACTCGTAATTACCGGCGACACTGATGTCGTCGTAGAAACTGAGAGATCGGCGGAGATCGAGGGTCTTTTGCCCAATGCCGAGCTAGTAATCATCCCTGAAACAGGACACCTTCCCAACGAAGAGAAGCCTGAGGAGTTTGCAGGCGCTGTCCGCAAATTCATCCTTGAGACGCTAGGTTCTTAGTCATGGTTTATCGCTATGGCCTAGGTCTTTTTCGGCTTGCAATCGGAGTCTCCCTGCTTGGCAGTGTTGCTTGGCAGATAATCAACCGAATAGTGGCCGACCGCTTTCGGCCTACCGAATACTTTGTGTTTTTCTCAATCGACAGCTCGATCTTCGCTGGCGTAGTCGGTCTGGTTGGGGCATGGGTCTTGCTAAGTGGAAAACAGGAAACTGAGCGGCTGCAAACGATAAGGCTTGTGGCAACGGTAAGCATGATCATCGTTGGCGTGGTCTATCACGCCCTACTGGGAGACAGTGCTGTTGCCCCAGAGGACATCGGCTACGAGTGGCCGGTGATTCCAAACCTCGTCATCCACACCTGGGCTCCGATTGCCGTGGCGATTGACTACTTGGTATCGGTAAGGGGAAGCGTTCCGAAATGGCGCAAAGCGCTCTGGGTTGTTGTCTACCCACTGGTCTGGCTAACCTTCAGCGTCGTTCGGGGACTGATGGACAACTGGTGGCCTTACTGGTTCATTAACCCCAATAGTGAAATTGGAGTCAGCGGCATGATCACCTACATCCTGATTATTGC